>JANOWZ010000805.1:0-2236 GCA_031418155.1 Deinococcales bacterium | reverse complement strand
CAGCGTGATCGAAGAGGCATTGCGAGCGCACCTCGGTCTGGGATTGCTCGAGGAACTGACCAGCATTTCAGGATTGCAAGACAAAAGCGATCAGGAAATCAGCGAGATTGCCGTCAACGCCGTGCGTAAAGTCCGCAAAACCTCAAACCGGTGAGAATCGTTCTGGATACGAACGTGCTGCTTTCCGCCGTACTGAAAGTCGGTGTCTACAACCGCATCGTGAACGCCAGCACCGAACATGCCGTTTTTGAAATCATCACGACCGGCAAGCAACTGCAAGAATTACGTGACGTGATGCTGCGCCCAGAATTCAAGTTTGGATTCATGCCAGCCCATGCGGACGGGTACTTGAGCATCCTCTACAACCAAAGCGAATTCATCGAAACCGTGCCAAGCATTCCAGCGATGACTCGAGATGCGAACGACTAATACCTGGTGGCGTTGGCGGTTCATGCGAACGTCGATGCACTGGTCAGTGACGACAATCACCTGCTCGAGTTGCAGGAAATTCTGGGCAAGGACCGTGCGATTCCGGTGCGAACGTCACGGCAATTTTTGACGTTTCTCGAGAAGAACAATTTGCTGGAATGATGTTGACAAACAGGGCGCTCGAGGCGGATTCGAGTCCTGGTGCGATTCACGAACTCGAGTTTTGAAAGTCACGTTTGATCCGGTTTAAAGATTGACAGTGTTATTGTGCAGACATGATGGACACTTTCGATTTCACCACCGGCGAAATCCTTGACTGGGAACTCGAGAAGATCCACAATGCCTTACTGCGCGAAGAAGTCGGGATCAGCCGCCACGCCAAAGACGCCGCAAGAGACGACAACATCAGCCTCGTGCAACTTCTTGAAAGCATCTTGATCGGTACAGCCGTCAGCAAAGATTTACCGAACAACCTGCTCGAGCGCGTTCCAGGCATCAACTACGAACACCGCATTGATGACCGTTGGATTCGGGTGAAAGTCGCATGGTTCGAGGGTTATGTTGTGGTCACGGCTTATGAGATTGAGGGGTGAACAGGTGAAAGCAGTTCTGAACGAAACTCGAGTGGAATCCCGGTACACCACCAAAGGCGGTACGACGGTGGTCATCAAGAATGTTCCGGCAAAATTTGTCAAAGACGATTTCGGGAACGAACTCGAAACGTACTCGATGGCTACTGCGATGCGGCTCGAGGAGTTAACAAACCGGGCGCTCGAGGCGGATTCGAGTCCTGGCGCGATTCACGAACTCGAGTTTTGAAGCTCGAACCTGCGACCTACTGATTCAAGGTCAGTTGCTTTCGCGGTTCGGCTCGAGGGTTGGATCAGATGGATTCCATGCCAACTGTAACGAGGTACAGACACGTCAGCTTGAACGATCAGGGATGGCCTGTGCTCGAGCCTTCCAAGTTCAAGGTGAAATTCTTGGTGCGCTATTCATCTCGAGCGGGGTTTGAACGCAGCGGAGTTGTTGGAGCAGCATCCGCAGTTGACGCTTGGGCAAATTTTTTCGGCGTTGGCGTATGACTGGGACCATCAAAGCGAAATGGATGTGTTGCTTGCCACCGATGAACTCGAGACGGAACGTTTGTTGGATCGTATTCAAACTATCAATCGGTATTGTTGGCTAAAGTGATTTGCTCAAACACATCTTTTAAAAATGTGGGTTCCAGATTTTTAATTTCGTCTGATTGAATAAAAAATCTGTTGCACAGAAACACAATATTCTCGGCATTTATCGGGATATCTAAAAACTGAGATAATAACAGTTTATTCATAAATTCAGATCTGTTTACCCTAAATATACTTTTTTTAAGTTTTGAATTAGTAGAAATTAGCTTTATCACAGAAGACTCAGTAATTTTTGATTCTTGAACCCTCAGTCTAAATTTCGCATTAATCATTGCATTTATTTCGCTAGAGTTGTACATTCTTTGTGATAAGTCATCGAATATCTTAATTGCGGCCCAGTCACACGTTTCAAGAGTAGCAATGATCCCATTGAGAGTTCTACTTAAATCATCACTATTTTCCCAGTCTTTTTTTCTTTTATATCGAAGGTCATGTTCTATCTCATGCCAACCCTCAGAAAATACTGTTCTGAACTGTGCCTCAAACGTTCCATCTATATGAGGGGTGTGCATGGTCACGCCAGCAAAAACATCGTCTCCTTCAATTCTCGAGCCGGTCGCCCCAAGCCCACGTTGAACAGCACCAGCAAGCAGTACGTCACCACCGCCAAATTGCAT
>JANOWZ010000804.1:0-2001 GCA_031418155.1 Deinococcales bacterium | reverse complement strand
GGGTTCTCACCCTCTTGCATTTCGTGCGTTTCAAAATAACCGACGTAACCCAGCATTTGTCCAACGTCGGCGCTGGTCAACGAACCGATTTTTAAGTCGATCAGCACGAAGCAACGCAAGGTGCGGTGGTAAAACACCAGGTCGATGTAATTGTGTTCCGAATGGACCGTGATGCGTTTTTGTCGGGCCACGAAAAAGAAATCCTGGCCCAACTCGAGCAAGAATTGTTGCAATTTGTCCATCAGGGCTTGTTCGAGGTCATTCTCGAGCCATTGTCCGCGTTCGGGTAAACCGGTGAATTCGAGGATGAACGGGTCGCGCAGTAAATCTTCGGGTGTGAAGGCTTCCATGCCTTTGTTCGCAAGTTGCAGCACGCCTTCTTGATCTCGGGATTTGGCGAGGCGTTCAAACAACAAAGAATTCAGTTGACGGTTCAGTTCGCGGGTGCTCCAGTTGGCGTTGATGGATTCGGTTAAGTAAAAATGGCGGGCCTGTTCGTTTTTGACGCTGAGAATCAGGCGGTAATGCGTCCAAGTCAATTGGTCACTCAGCGCGTGACCTTTTGGGAAGGTGACGTAAAACTGCCGCATGTACTTGAGGTTGGTGGTGGTGTAAACGCGTCCCAACTCGAGACTCAGGCGTTTGGATAAGGTGGCAATGATTCTCGAGCCGTAGGCGGCGCGTTTGCTGCCACGTTGTTCTTCTTCGACAATTTCGCGTCCTGTTTGCCAGGCCGCTTGGGTCATTTCGTTGTCAATGGCTTTGAGGGCACGTTTTTTGGCTGCGCTCAGGATGTCTCGAATGCGGCTGTAGGTTTGCTCGAATGAAAGCTCGAGGTCATTGGAGGGGGCCAGGGGCTGTGGTGGCTGTGGTTTGGGTTTACGTGCCATAACCGAGTCTCCGCAGGTTCTCTTTGATCAGGGTCTCGAGCTTGGCGCTGTCCTCGAATTGCGTGTGCAGGTCTTAGGATTTGGTATGAAATAACTTCCCGATTTCCAAACCAGCCCCAAACGGTTTACGATCAACCCAACCATGCAACCGTACCCAGCCAAAGTTCAACACCTCATGCAAAAGCTCTACAAGTCCCTTCTTGACCCTGAAAGCAGCACCTGACGGGCTTGGGTCGCTGAACGAACGCGACAAACGCCGATACGCCGCCGTTGAAGCTGCAAAACTCGGACATGGCGGCCTGACCTACATCAGTCAACTCCTCAACTGCGATCCGAAAACCGTTCAAGCAGGTCTGCTCGAGATCGAAGACGACGAAGACCTGGAAACCAGTCGTCAGCGAAAAAAAGGGCTGGACGCAAACCCTTAATCAGCTTTCTTGACCCTACACCGCCACCTTACGGGGCTGGGTCGCTCAGCACTGAACTCGAAGCGAACTTCCAACACGTGCTACGCGACCACACCGCTGGCGATCCAATGCAAACAGATGTGCGTTGGACAAATCTTTCCAGACGAGCCATTGCTCGAGCCGTGACTGCGCTTGGCACGCCAATCAGTCATCACATTGCTGGACGCTGGTTGCGAGCCAATGATTTCCGAAGACGACAAACGCAGAAGAAAAAGACGATGGGTTCACATGCGGATCGCAACAATCAGTTCGAGCGGATTGCAGCATTCAAACTCGAGTACGTCAGTGCTGGCAATCCAATCATCAGTATCGACACGAAGAAAAAAGAGTTACTGGGCAACTTCTTTCGAGCGGGAAAGCTCGAGAGTAAAGACCCGATCTTGGTGAATGATCATGATTTTCCAAGTGCTGGGGATGGCAAGTTGATTCCGCATGGGATTCTGGATCTCGTCAAGAATTTGGGTTCAATTCATTTGAACACGAGTCATGACACGAGTGAGTTGGCGTGTGCGAGTTTGGAATTGTGGTGGCAAGAAGAAGGCCGAACTACATACCCGACAGACACGACGTTGTTGGTTTTGTGTGATGGTGGCGGTAGCAACAGTGCAACAGCGTTCGTGTTCAATCAAGACTTACAAGCGTTG
>JANOWZ010000803.1:0-2834 GCA_031418155.1 Deinococcales bacterium | reverse complement strand
CAAAGCGTGATCCAGTACATCACCGAGGAGGCATTCGGCAACAACCAGCAATCGAGCGCGGCTGCGATGGCCTTCGTCTTTGGATTGCTGATGCTGGTGTTCACCGCGTTTCAGTTCCGCATCATGGCGCGTGACCTGCGCTCGAGCGAGGGGCGATAATGGCCATTCCGCTCGAGCGCACCACCCTCCGTCGCGCCACCGCACGCAAACCCCAACCAGCTTGGACGCGGGACGCACCGCGTTTCGTGCTGCTCTTGATCCTGGCCTTGATCTTTTTGGCCCCGATCTATTGGATGCTCTCGACCTCGTTCAAACCCGAATCCGACGCGATCTCGATTCCCGTGCAGTGGATTCCTGTGCGTCCAACCTTAGAAAATTACTCCGAGATCATCAACTCACCCGACGGCAAGCTGCTGCGCTGGACCTGGAACTCGGTTTTCACGGCGTGCGCCTTCACGCTCGCTCACCTCGTGCTGTGTGTGCTGACCGCCTACCCGCTGGCACGCCTGAAATTTAAAGGCCGCGAGCTTTGGTTCTGGTTCATCCTCTCGAGCCTGATGGTTCCCGGCATCGTCAGCCTGATCCCCAGCTACATCATGATGTTGCAGTTGAACTGGATCGACACCTACCACGCGCTGATCTGGCCGGGCGTGGCGGGCGTGTTTGGCGTGTTCTTGCTGCGTCAGTTTTTCATTTCCATTCCGTTTGAACTCGAGGAGGCCGCCCGCATGGACGGCGCGAACAGCCTTCAAGTGATTCGGTACGTGATCCTGCCGCTGAGCGTCCCGGCCCTGGTGTCGTTGGGTGTGTTCGCCTTCATGGGTTCGTGGAACAACTACGTCTGGCCGCTGTATGTTGCCAGCTCACCGGAAATGCAGACCCTGCCTGTGGGTATCACCTCGTTCTCGCAGCGCTACGTCACCGAATACGGCAAGCTGATGGCGGGCACGGCCATCGCCGCGATTCCCGTGCTGATCGTGTACCTGTTCGCGCAACGTTACCTGGTCTCCGGCATCGCGCTCACCGGCATGAAGGAATGACAAGCCAAAGGAGCAAACGTGCTTCGTCCGATCCCAATCCTATTCATTGCCCTCGCACTGGCCATCAACGTCTCGAGCGCCAAGAATCCAAAAACCATGACTTACACCAACCCCGTTTACAACAGCGATTTCCCCGACCCATTCGTACTGCGGGTCAATCAGACGTATTACGCCTATGCCACCAACGGCGGCGGCAACGACATTCAACTGGCCCAATCGATTGACTTGGTGAACTGGGTTTACCTCGGTAACGCGATGGGGCCGCTGCCCGCGTGGGTCAGTGCGGGCTGGACCTGGGCACCGGAGGTCGCCGCCATTCCCAGCGGTTACGCGATGTACTACACCGCTCGTCACAGTGAAAGCGGACGGCAGTGCATTGGGCTGGCCACCTCGAGCACGCCGGAAGGTCCGTTTGTGGATCACGCCAACCAACCCCTGATCTGCCAGCTCGAAGAGGGCGGGTCGATTGATGCCAGCCCGTTCACCGACACGGACGGGCAGCGTTACCTGTACTGGAAAAACGACGGCAACTGCTGCGGCCAACTGACCTACCTGTATGGTCAGCGCCTCTCGAGCGACGGCCTGAAACTGGTCGGTGAAGCGAAGCGCCTGATCCTCAACGATGCCCTCTGGGAAGGCAACCTGGTTGAAGCCCCGACGTTATTCAAACGCCAGGGCATCTCGAAGTATTACCTGTTCTACTCCGCCGCAAACTATGCCGATGACACCTATGCCGTCGGCTACGCCCATGCCCCAGGACCATTGGGGCCTTTTGCCAAGTGGCAGGCCAACCCGATCCTCGCCAGCGCCGGAGCCGTCGCTGGACCTGGACACCAGTGCGTCGTCACCGACGGCGCAGGCCAGCCCTGGATGGTCTATCACGCCTGGACCACCGGCAACACCGGCTACCCAAACGGTCAACGAACCATGCGAATTGACCGGCTCGAATTTGGAGTGAACGGCGTGCCGGTGGTCAAACCCACGACCTCGCCACAGACCGCCCCAAGCTCGAGAAAGTGAGAATCCAGTACCGCTCCGAGGCTGCGTTCCCACTCGGTCGTTGGAGTCTTTGCTGTCCTGGAGGTAGAATTCTGCTGTGAACTCAAAGGGCAATCCTTACCCTCGAGCGTGGCGTGACGGCAAGGCCGTTCGCGTTCACCGCCTGTTGGCACAGGAAGTGCTCGAGCGTGAACTCGAGGCGGGTGAGGTGGTGCATCACCGCAATGGCGACAAGACGAACAATGCGACGGACAACATTCGCGTGTTGCCTTCGCAGCGGCATCACATGGTGCTCGAGCATTTGGAACGCCGACGGGCTCGAGGGATTCAAGCGTTGTTTGGGGATGATGAAATTCTCGAGCGCATTGAGAAGTGATTCGTCCAGCGACTTGCTGGACGATTGTCTACGCAGTGGGTAGACAATCTGCTTGGGTGCCTCGAGGGTCACGTCATCAACCGTGTCAATCTGTAAAAAGTGGTGTCTGAAACACCGATTGCTGTGTTGGCATCCAACGCCAAGGTGTACGCTGGATGTATTGGCAACGGTGCGTGACGGCCCTCGCGGTCGGCACGATTTTAAAGGAGCAACCACAGAATGGCGTTAAAAAAATCTGAACTGTACTCCTCACTCTGGCAAAGCTGTGACGCGCTGCGTGGCGGCATGGATGCCAGTCAGTACAAGGATTACGTGCTGGTGTTGCTGTTCATCAAGTACGTCAGCGACAAGTACGCGGGGCAGGCGTTCGCACCGATTCAAATCCCGGAAGGCTCGAGCTTCAAGGACATGGTCTTGCT
>JANOWZ010000802.1:0-12432 GCA_031418155.1 Deinococcales bacterium | reverse complement strand
GCTCGCCGGTCTCGTTTCTGGGAGCGCGGGCGGCGCGTACTTCGGTGCGCCCACCGCACTGAGGGGATCGTCGATGTGAAAGCGTTGCTCGAGTTGATCGCTGCTCCAAACGAACAGCAGGCCGCCGATCAATCCGACGATCAGTGCAGTTGGCGCACCGAAGTACGCGCCGCCCGCGCTCGAGGAAACCAGTCCGGCGAGCAGGCCGAACGCGGCCCTCGAGAGGTTCGGTTTGCCGTCCAAGGCCCAACCGAAGAGGGTGGCACCGATCATGCCGGAGGCGCTGGCGAGCATCGCACTGACGGCCACCGTGACGAGGCGCAAGTCGTTGCCCGAAAGGGTGCTGCCCGCGCTCAGGCCGAACCAGCCGAAGCCGAGAATCATCACGCCGAGCACGCCGAGAACCTGATTGTGGGCCGGAATGGATCGGGCGGTGCCGTCACGTCCGAACTTGCCGATGCGTGGGCCGATCACCAACGAACCGGTCAGGGCCATGACCGCGCCGGTCAGGTGCACCACACCGCTGCCCGCGAAATCTACGAAACCGTGACCGAAGGGCAGGCTCGAGAGCCAACCGCCGCCCCAGGCCCAGTTGGCGAACACCGGGTAGATCAGGCTCGAGGCCACAAGCGCGTAGATCATGAAGGCACTGAATTTCCAGCGTTCGGCCAGTGCACCGGTCGGAATCGCCAGGGCGGTTCCCATCAGGGCCATGTGAAAGAAAAACAGGGCGAAGGTTGGAATGTTGTACGCCTCGCCGGCCAGGCCAAAACCGCTCGCGCCGAACAGACCGTAAAGCTTGTCACCGATGGTCACGCCGATCTCTCGGGACAGACCCCCGCCATCCCCCAACGAACCAGCACCGGTCAATCCGGCACCGAGCAAACTCGAGCCGCCCGAACCGCCCATCTGCAGGGCGAACCCGATCGCCCAAAATCCGAGCACGCCAACGCCGTAAACCATCAGGTTCATCATGATCGTGTGACCCGCATTTTTGGCACGGGTGAAACCCGATTCGGCCAGGGCGAACCCGGCCTGCATGAACATCACCAGGAACGCCGAAAGCATCACCCAGACGATGTTCAAAGCCACACGGTTTTTGGCCACACTGTCTGCCAGTTCGCTCACGGCTGGATCGGTGTTCTGGGCCAAAACAGTCCCAAACATTGGGCTCGAGAGTACGAGGGCCAGCAGAAGGATTGGAATGGATTTTTGAAGAGTCAGGTGAAGCTTCATGCTGGCCTCCTCAGGCACGGTCGCGGCGCAAACGGGCGACCATCGATTTCAAGCTGATGCGCATCTGCTCGAGCGCGGTCAGCAGATCGCCGATTTCGTCGTCGCCGGTGTTCGGCACGGTGCGGTCCAAATCGCCGAGGCTGATGCGGTTCGCTTGCTGGGTCGCGGCGATGATTGGACGCAGCAGACTGCGGGCCAAACCTGTACCGATGGCAAGTGCCAGCAGCAGCGTGATGCCAATGGCAACAAAAATTGGGATCAGGGTGTTGCGCAAGGCTTCGTTGATCGGGTCCGTTTTCAGGCCAGCGAAAATCCATGCCTTACCGTGACCCATCATGTTCGAGGACGTAAATGGCGCTGCGGCAGCCACAAAATTGGTGCCACCAATGTTGATGATCTTGCCTTTTAACAAGTCTGGATTGCCACCATCATCGAGCAGTTTTTGCTGATCTTTGAAATACTTGGTCACATCCTCACTGTTAAGTCCTTCAATCGTATCCACTTGACGGATGTCTCGGGCTTCGTGTTCGATCATGAAGAACGCACCGAATGGCACTTTCTGCAATGAACCTGTGGCCAAACCAGACAAGCTATCAATGTTGGCTTGGGACACGTCGCCACGATCAAAGTTCGGACGCAAAGCTTCTGCCGTAACCGCCGCAATTGCTGTGGCACGGGCTCGCAACAGTGTGCTGATGGTGATTGGCAATTGGTAACTGAGGAAGCCAACCACACCGGCCACAACCAGCAACACCGGAACAACCAGTGCGATGATCGTTTTGGTTTGAATGCTCGAGCGGCGCGGTGCGCGGTCTCGGGCGGCTTTGGCTTGCGGCGGCAGTTCGCTGGTGCTGGTCAAGGAGATGACAGGTGCGAGCGCGTCACCGTTTGGTGCGGCGAACGGATCGCTCATGGGTGAAAACGGATCTCGGGCGGCCCCTATCGGGGCGGCGAACGGATCGTTGCGGATGACGGTGGCTGTGCTGGACGTGGGCGAGTGCGTATCGGAGGCCGGACCGAACGGGTCATTGCCACCGACTGGACCGAATGGATCGTTGTCATCGGCTGGACCGAACGGGTCACTTGCACCGACCGGGCCGAACGGATCGCTGCCACCGGAAGCGCCATATGGATCGCTATTGGCGGGCGCAGCGAACGGATCGTTGGCAAACGGATCACTCGAGCTTGGCGCGACCTTCGGGTAATGCTCAACGATGGCGGAGGCGAACGGGTCGTTGGCAATGGGAGTGCTGAACGGATCGTTCACACCCGAAGTGTTGAACAGGTCGCTGCCACCGGAAACGCTGAATGGCTCAACCGCATCGAATGGAACTGCGCTGGCGTTCGCACCGAGGGCACTGGCATTCAACCACGGGGCGCTCGGCTGATCGTTCGGGTTGGTCCAACTGGCCGATGAATCGCTGGGCAACAGGGTCGAGAACGGATCGTTGACGCTGCTCGAGGTGATCGTTGCATCTTCGGAGGTGACGGAAACTGCGCCGATCACGGAATCGAACGGGTCGGCCTCGGTGCTTGAGGCAGCCGTCACGAATGAATCCAGGGCATGGTTGTCGGTTTTTTCTGGGGCTTGCGAGGCAGTCGGCAACCACCAGGTCGAACCGGCCTCTTCAGCGCTGACTGCACTGCCATCCGCCTGCACTTCGCCGCCAAGGTGATTGCCCGCGCTCGGGCCGGTCTCGAACGTTGAGGTTTCAAATGTCGGGGTCTCGAGCGCGGGCGATTCGAACGGTGTCGGCCCGAACGATGTCGGCTCGAACGCATGGTTCTCGAGCGCAGCTTCTGCCACCTGCGCGGATGGTGCTGTCTCATGCGCATCGGACGCGCTGGCATCGTCCTCTTGTGGGGCGACCACTTCGACGTTCACCCCAACAGAACGGAGCAGACCGGCGACGTGTTCGGCACGTTTTTCGCTGCCCGCTCGGGCGATGCGAGCACCGACACCTCGGGCGAGAAGTTGCTCGAGTTGTTCGGCATTTGTGCCGAGCAGTCGGGCCGCGTCGTTTGCCAGTTCGTGGCGTTGGGCATCATCGTGAATACCCTCTAAGAGTTGAATCGTGTACTTGCTTGGGCTCGTCATGTCACACCTCCAGGTCAGATGCGGAACTGAGCCCGCAACTGAGTGAGTACTTTGATGAATTGATCTCGGGCGGTTGGGTCGTCGATGGTGTTTGCCAGACCGCGCAAGAAATTGCCGAATTTTGAACTGATCAGGACTTCAGGGTTGATGCCATTGTCGGCGGCCACGTCTTCCCACAAGAATTTCGAGGCCGGACCCATGATCTTGGTGAACGCCTCGCGCAAGGATTTGGTGAAACGTGGATCGATCACAACATCTGGCTGTGTCGCCTTGAGGTTGGCGAGTTCGATTGCGCCCGCCTCGATCAACTTGTGCGAGATCACACGCATCTGCTCCACGGTCCAGTCCAACTCGAGCGTGATTTCACGCAATGTGAATTTGCCATTGATCTTGGCCAGCAAGGAAATCTCGTTCGCACCCATGACGATCTGCATGGCTGGTGGACGCGGCGAGCGGCGTGCGGGCAAATCCAGATTGACTTGCGGCACGACCGGCAAGGGTTCAAACCGGCCTTCGTCAAGTGCCACTGCGACCGACATTGCCAGACCCTCGAGCGAATCGGTGATCGTGGATTTTGGGCTGCGTTCGTTGGCGAGGAAGGCGAACTGGCCGTCTTTCCACATCGAAACTTGGGCCACGGCCTTGTCGCCGTGTAACGGGCCGCATTCGGCGTGAATCAGGTTGCCGTCCTGAATGAACAAATTGGCGGTGTGCTGACCGATCACCTCGAGCCTGCCGGTCGCTTTGGTCAGTTTCAGGTACGAAAGCAAACTGAAAAGTTGATCACCCTCGAGCGTGCCTTTTAAGGATGTTAACGCCGCCATAAAGCCTCCAGGCCCGCTGCCGCCCAGACCGCCTGGTGACGCGCACGAATCGGTTGCACGAGGGGTTCGAGCGCCTCGAGGGGAATGCTCAGGCGCGAAAGGGACCGCCTGTAAGCCGCAACCAGCGCCTCGATCAGGGTGGGGGTTTGGGCACGCACCGTCAGGACCCCGGCGGCGTACTTGACATCGCTGAAGAACGGATCGAGCACCGGGTAGCGCTCGGCCAGTGCGATGCAGCTTTCGCGCCAGGTACGATCAAAGGTTTCGCTGCCTCGGGCGGCATCGGTGCGGCGTTCGGTGAAGGCGAGCAGTTCCGACCAGGCTGCCGTGACCATCGGCCATGTCACCTCGAGCGGCTGTGCGACGATGCGTGGCGCAGCAATGGTCACGGGTGCGATTGGCGGTTGCGCCGTCACCTCGATCACAGGCGCATGAATAACTTGCGGCACGGGTTCGAGTGAGAAAACCTGTGGAATGGGACTCGGGACAGGTTCTGAGACTGGACTTGAGCTTGTGCTCAGCACAAGGCTCGAGACTTCGCTTGGGGCTTCGCGTTTCAGGCTGATCTCATCGGAGAGTTCGAGCAAACCTTCAGACATGTCGTCCGGTTCAACCACCTGAGCGGGCGCAATCACCGGCGCGACCATCGGCACAGGCCGAGCGCTGACGCTGATCGGTGGCAACTCGAGCGTCTCAAGACCGGTGAACCCGGCGGCATCGGCGGCCCCGAACCAACGCACCCGCGCATCGGGACGGCCCGCGAGGGCGTTCAACCACTCGAGGGCCGTCTCATCAAACGAGAGCGAGGTCAGCGCCTGAAACGCCGTCAATGCGCGGGTCCCAAACTCGAAGGCCACAATGCCGCGCCGTCCAGAAAGCACACTGACCTCGAGCGCTCCGGAGCCCCGGTTCGCCTCGAGTTCTGCCGCCCAGGTGTGAAAATCGTCCTTGGCGAGCCCTTCGCGTTTGAGTTGCCAGCCCGAACTGGCAATTGAAAGGCGCACCAGGTGTGAGGACAGCGCGAAAATGTTCAGGCGAGCCCCGATCTGCAAGGTCATGCTGCGCATGGTTTGCGTGTCGCAAGGGGTCAAATCCGCGCCGCTCGAGAGGGTGCCGGTATTGAATTTCGAGTTCAGGTAATAGCCCCGAGCCAGACCGGTCGGGGCTTGAACTTCGACCACACCGTGCCAGTCGAGTCTCGCGCCAAGGTCCGCCTCAATCATGTCCCAATCCACGCCCGAACCAGCCAAGTTGGAGTACACCGTTTGGTTGGTGGGCAATGGCAGGTGGAACCCGGCGTTCACCTGGTGTTGTCGTGTGTTGTGCGGCGGTCCAACCCTCATGCTGTGTGTGCCTCCATGATTTTTTCTCCCAGGTTCCGTGACTGGCATCGTCAGCCAGTGATGCGTGAGCAATTGAAGCAAATGGCAACTTTCGGAAGTATTACAGTGACGCGAATGAAACCAACGCCAAAACGCAGAGGGCTTAAGCTGAATTTAATCTAAGCGTGCTAGACAGTCCTGTTTACCTCGACCAAAGATGGAGGGTCCGAACAATCCCTGATGCTCGAGGTTGCTGTCAGCGCTTCAGAGCCGGTTTATGAAGGTAAAAGCTAAAAGAGAAGGGAAAAGTGAACGTCAAAAGCTTTGTCCTGCCGCTCGTTTCAGGCTCTTACTTTGACCTTTCCCCCTTGAGCACTGCACCGACACCACTCGAGACTTCATAAACACGCTCTTGGCAATGGGTGGACAATCCACCAGAACCCTCAACATCCTCTGGTCAGCACAACGTCAATACACCACCCTTGGTGTATGGGCTCGGGTTTGGTCTTGCATTCCTGCGCGGATGTGGATCAAAGCGCCACACCACAATGCTTTATGAATGGGGTTTTACCAGTGATCTCGAGGAGGCCCAAACAAGCGAATCCCACAAAACTCGTTCTTCTCATGAAAACCTCGAGCCACCATTTCGTTGTTCCCATCGGCAACCCAAAAACAAAACCACCGTGTATTCAGCCCGAGCGCGTCATCATCGGCTCAAAACCACCTTGGCTCGAGCAAGAATTTGCAGCCCCCAAACGCGGGCAAATCACGAAAGACTTAAAGGCTTCTCACGAACCTCGGGCTATACTCATCATTAGCATTGCGTGCTGGAGGGGAGATAAACCGTGCACAACCGCATCCTGCTCGTCGAAGACAACCCCGACCACGCCCTGGTTGCCGGCCGGGTGCTCGAGCGGGCCGGATTCGCCGCCACCGTTGCCGAAACCGGTGAACTCGGCATCTCCCACGCGCTTTCCGGCGAATTCGACTTGGTGCTCCTTGACTACGGCCTGCCTGACATGGACGGCCTGAAAGTGCTCGAGGCCATCCTTGGTTGTGGCGTCCCGGTCGTGTTCGTCACCGGACGCGCCGATGCCAAACTTGCCGTCGATGCCCTGCGTGCCGGGGCTGCGAATTACATCGTCAAAGATTCCCATTACGTCTCGAGGTTGCCACAGGTCGCTAAGGAAACCCTCGAGAAACTGCGCGACACCGCCCGTTTGAACGGATTGCGCGTCACGCTCGAAACGGGGGATGACGGGGCACTTCGCAACGCCCTGGGTCGCACCGTGCCCAGCGAAGCCATCGTCGTCCGACACCGATCCGGCGATTACCTGATCCTCGCCCGAGATGCCCTGCCCGAACGACTCGAGGGCTTGCCAGACGACTTGAGGGTACATTTCGCACCATTCGCACTCGACGGCAACTCGAGCCTCGCCGACCTGCTGGGGTGACCCGTGAGTACGCACGATGGATAACGAAATCGATCAATTCCGCGCCGCTGTGCGTGAAGCACTCAACCCCTTGATCGCCCGATTCCGAGAGGGCGTGCGCACTCGGCCATTCTCTGAAGCCATCATCGAACTCGAGCGGGTTTTAGAGGCCAGCGAAAGGGTTCTCGACGAAGAACTCGAGGTTCTCGACCAACTCCTCTACGAAGAACTTTCTCGCGCCATTGGAACACAAGATCGGAGTTCGCAAGATGGGGCGCGAACCCAAGCGGAGGTCGCCAGTGCAAACAACGCCAATGCTGACAAAAATCGGGGGATCAATTGACATGCGTGGCACCAACCTCGTGATTGGCAACGAAGCACCGGTGACACTCGAGGGATTCCCACTCGAACTCACCCGTGGCCTGATCCAAGCGGCCCGCCCAAAGATGCTCTTAAAAGGCGAATTGCTGTATCCATTCGAGGAACGCCCAAGTTTTGTCAGTTACGTCGCTCGAGGATGGTTGAAACTCTCAACATTGACCAGCCACGGCGAGGAACGGGTTCTTGGCGTGCGCAAGCCAGGGGAATACCTGGCACTCGAGACGATTGCCGATGACGAATTCACCAGCCCCGAAACGATAGCCCTGACCGACGGAACCCTGCTGACCTGGGACGCTCGAGAACTGCGCGAACGCTTCGAGACGCAACCGCCATTCACCGTCGCCATAGGTAGGATGCTCGCCCGCGCCACCCGACGAGATTTGATGTCCCGAGCCGTTCAAGACTCGAGCCGGGTTGCCGCACGCCTCGCCCGGATTCTGTACCAACTCGCCAAAGAGCAAGGCAAAGCGATTCCCGACGGCCTGAGCCTGCAACTGCCCCTGACCCAAGAAGAACTCGCCGAACTGATCACCGTGCGCCGCGAAACCGTGTCATTGAACTTCGGCGAACTTGAGCGAGAAGGTGTGATCCGCCGTGACGGACGCACCGTGCTGATCCTGAGCACCGAAATGGAAGCGTTCTTAGAACGATATGGGATGGGTCTTGACGAACGCCGCGTAAGGTGAGCCATGAACCCCAACCTCGAGCGGGCGCTCAAACTGGGCATCGCCGTGCCGATCATGTACTTCGGCTTGCAACTGATCGCCATGCCGTTCTATCCCGGTTACAGCCTGCTCGCCAACGCCGCCAGTGACCTTGGATCACCAGACTCGAGCCTGCCAGCCGTGTTCAACCTTGGAGCCATCATTTCTGGGTTACTCACGGTGCTGTCCAGTTACGGATTTGCTCGAGCCTTCCAACAGTTGCGCATCACGCCCATCCTGGCTTGGCCCGCCAGCATCGCCGTCGCCCTGACCGGACTCTCGAGCGTCTGGGCCGGAACGTTTCCACTGCCCGACCCCAAACACGCTGCGAACCCGATGGTGATTGGCTTATTCCTGATGCCGTTCATCACGGCCGCCTCACTGTGGAAACCCTCGAGTTTGAACCTGAGAATCTATTTGCTTGCAAACATCGCCGCGTTCGGCCTGCTCGCCGCAATCATGTCAGGAACCATCCCGGTCGATCAGGGTGCGTATGGTGGTTTGCTGCAACGCATCCTCGCGCTGATCGCCTTCGTACCGATTGGCGTTGGCGCAGCATTCCTGTTGGCTCGAGTTCGGATCTCCCCTGCCTGAGAACACTCATTCCACCGTGCGTGGAACCTTGAAGAACCCATCCTCAACACTGACCCCAAGCTCGAGCGCTTCCGCCTGAGAAAAACCTGGCGTTGCCACATCCTCACGCATGATGTTCTCGAGTTTGACCGGACGCGACATTTCAGGCAGGCCCGTCGTGTCGAGTTCTTGCAACTTCTCGAAATACGACAAAACCTTGTTGATATCCGATTTCGCTCGGGCCGTGTCTTCGGTATTCATCTCGAGGCGGGCCAGTTTTTTTAGGTGCTCGATTTCTTGATCGGTGATGGCTTGGGACATAGCGAACATCATACCAAGTGACTCGTTTCGAGTAGGCTCGAGCCATGCCTGACCCAACCCTGATCGAACTCGCCCCCGGCATCCATTACCTGCCCGGAGCCGTCAATGTTGGCGTGCTCGGGCTACCGGACGGTGGCAGCCTGCTGATCGATTCGGGATCGGACAAAGACCACGCCAAACGCATCCTCAAAGCCTGCCGTGCCAACAGCCCTGAATCCAATAGGCTTGAACCTCGAGCGATCCTGAACACGCACTCGCACGCCGACCATTACGGCGGGAACGCGCACCTGCAAGAAACGTTACAGATTCCGGCCTACGCACCAATCTTCGAGGAAGCGATCATCCGATACCCGATCCTTGAGCCGATTTACTTGTGGGGTGGAGCGCGGCCACCCAAAGCCTTGCAAAACAAATTCCTGATGGGAGGTGCGAGCGGCACAAAAATCCTCAACGAACCCGGACCGAAAAAAATCATGGGCCTCGAGCTTGACCTGCTGGATGTCGCCGGTCACGCACACCAGCAATTCGCGGTGCGTTGCCGAGACGTACTGTTCGCTGCCGATGCCGTATTTGGACCCAGCATTCTCGAGAAGCACGCACTGCCATTTACGGTCGATGTCGCACACCAACGCGAGGCGATTGACGCGCTCGAGATCTACGCTCGAGCAAATCAAGTTCGTCTGGTCGTGCCGGGACACGGTGATCCAACCGAAGACATCTCTGGACTGTGCGCCGCAAACCTGACCGCCCTCGAGCGAGCCGAAAACGCCGTGCTCACCGCCTGCACCCAGGCCGGAACCCTGCCGGATATTCTCGAGAAAACCTGCAATGCTTTGGGCCTCGAGATGAAAAACCTGGGATCATACGTGCTCAATCAAACCGCTGTACTCGCCTTCCTGACCGACCTGGAAGAACGCGAAATGATCGTCTCGAGCATCGCAGGGAACCGGTTGACATGGCGGGCGGTGCATTGAGATGGGCGTGACGTGGCGGCAAAAGCAGGGCGAACATGGAGTTCGCCCCTACAACATTTGCGTAGGGGCGAACTCATCATGCGACCGCATGTGTTACATGACGCTCGCCCTCGCCAGAAACACGAATGGAACCCAGACATGATCCGTCTCGGCCTGACCGGTTCGATTGGCAGCGGCAAAAGCACGGTGGCTGAAATGCTGCGGTCTCGAGGAATTCCAGTTTTGGATGCGGATGCGATTGCCAGACAAGTTTCGCGTGATCCAGACACGCTCGAGGCGGTCAATCTCGAGTTTGGACCTGAATACGTGCTCGAGACGGATTTGAACCGACCCAAGGTGGCGACATTGGTCTTCAACGACCCAGAGGCTCGAGCGAAATTGAACGCGATCATTCATCCTCGGGTTCGGGCAGAAATGACGCGCTTGCAATCCAACCTCGAGATTGAAGGTGCGAAGCTGATCGTGCAGGACATTCCGTTGCTGTTCGAGAATGGGTACGAAAAATTGTTCAACGCGACAATCCTGGTCGATGCGCCACTCGAGGATCGCATTGCCCGAGTCCAAGCCCGTGATGGTTTGACTCGAGAGGCTATTTATGCGCGAGATGCTGCGCAAATGCCCGCCAGCGAGAAACGGTTGAAAGCCACGTACATTCTCGAGAATGACGGGGACTTGGCGCACCTCGAGCGGCAATTGGTTGCGGTGCTCAAGCAGATTGGAAATTGAGGCCATTTTCTGTTCTGGCGAGGGCGATCACAGGGATCGCCCCTACGAAAACCGTGTCCTGTAGGGGCGAAGCATGCTTCGCCCTCTCGAAGCGAGGATCAAACCATCTTCGCTCGAGCCATTCGAACAAAGATTTGAACTCGAGTCACCTTCACCGTAACGCCTCAACACGGACAAACGTCGGTTTGACTCGAGTTTGCCGCCAACTTAGAATGAACTGTTTGCAATTGTGAGCGTCTGGACCGACCGGACGCACGGACAGACATTCATCCAGGCCCGTTTGTCAGAGGCTCGTCGGGGGTTAGCCCTCGAGCAAGGGAGGAACAGTGGAAATCCAGTACACCACCCAGACCACCGGCGCGTTGTACATCGCTTTGTTTGCTGTGCTCGGCGCGGGCATTGTCTATGCGACGTTGGGCATTGCGAAGCTCGCGTTCACGTATGCGGGCTCGAGGCGTTTCGGCGTTTCGCAGGCGAAGAACGATGTCTACGAGTGTGGCGAGGAGACGATTGGCAGCACGAACGTTCAGTTCAATTTGAACTACTACCTGTTCGCCATGTTGTTCGTGATCTTCGATGTTGAGGCTGCACTCTTGTACCCGTGGGCTGTGGCGTTCGACAGCCTCGGTTTGCAGGGTTTGATCACGGTCACGGTGTTCATCGTGATCCTTTTCGCTGGATTTTTGTACGCGCTTCGCAAGGGAGCCTTGAAATGGGTTTACTAGGCACAGAACGCCGTCCCGACAACATCATCTTGGGTGGTTTGGACGATTTGATCAACCTCTCGAGGTCGCGTTCATTGTGGCCGCTGACCTTCGGCTTGGCCTGCTGCGCGATTGAGATGATGAACTCGAGCGCCACCCGTTACGACATGGACCGTTTCGGCGTGTTTTACCGCAACACGCCACGTCAGGCGGACGTGATGATCGTTTCGGGCACGGTCACGAAGAAGATGGGCAAGCGCGTTCGCAAACTCTGGGAGCAAATGTCCGAGCCGAAATGGGTGATTTCAATGGGCGCGTGCGCCAATCAGGGCGGCCCGTTCCGTCAGGGGTACAGCGTGGTCGAGGGCGTGGACAAGATCGTGCCGGTGGACATTTACGTGCCCGGTTGCCCTCCGCGTCCCGAGGCGTTGATGCAAGCCCTCTTACTGTTGCGTGACAAGGTGGCCGATCAACGCGCCCGTTACGTTCCCGGCGAGTTGATGGATTCCGACTTCGATCCCCTCGGCGAACCCGGCAAAGATGGACGTGTCTTCGTATGAGGCAAGTAGAAAGTGCTGAGGTTTTCATGTCGAAATCTTGGTGCAGCCAAGTTTCGACTCTCGAGGTGACTGTATGACGCTCGCCTCAACACGTTTTGAAATCGCGCACCTCGAGCCAGAATCGGTCGCTCGGATCGGGCAGGATTTGCAGGCTCGAGTCAAAACCGAATTGGACGAGGTTGAATTCGATGTCGCACCGAAAGATTACCGGGCCTTGTGCGAACGGGTTTTCGCGGCGGGTTTCGATTACCCGCGTTGCCTGAGCGGTTCGGACATGGAGTACGGCCTGCGCGTGACGTTGCACTTGCAGCAGATGCAATCGGGTCGCAAGATCACGATTCGCAGCGATCTTCCTTACGAAGAGGGTCACATCGCACACATTCCAACCGTTTGCGATCTGTGGGGCGGAGTCGAATGGCACGAGCGCGAAGCGTTCGATCTGGTCGGCATTTACTTCACCGGCCACCCGGATCACCGTCGCATCTTGCTCGAGGATGAATGGACGATTCACCCGTTGCAACGCAAGTATTCGACTCGAGGGTACGAGATTCCGACTTGGGCTTCCAAGCCGTTCCC
>JANOWZ010000801.1:0-1841 GCA_031418155.1 Deinococcales bacterium | reverse complement strand
AAGGGCAACATCTTGCCGACCGATGAAAACTCGATTGCTTTCAGCCGCAGCACGGCTGAAGTGTTGCCCATCGTTTACTTGGGCGGAACCGGCAAGGGCGGTTTCTTCCCGAACGGCTTGAACGGCGCGATCAAGTAAATTCCCCAGAGGGACCATGCGAACAGTTTTACCGTGCTCGAGAATGCAATTGCATTCTCGAGCACACCTCTTGAGTGGTTTTTGATCTACCGCCGGAACGCAATTCCTCAGCCCGATTGCCTGAATCTCCTCAAGGATCTCGAGCAAAATGGCATTCAGTTGGGGCTCAGATTGTAGACAGGTTGGCTTCAGTCGAACGGCCTATTTTGAATTCACACCACGCAACGATCAATGGTCTTTCAACCAGGGGCGTGTGAGGTTAAAAGGAGGAATCAATATGGATTGGATCGTCGCAATTCTCGTCGGTGCGCTTATCGGGTGGTTGGCCAGTATGGTCGCAAAAACGGATGGTCAACAGGGGGCACTCGCCAACATCGTGATCGGTATTTTGGGTGCGTCACTGGGTCGTTGGTTGTTCGGTGGGGTGCTCAACATCGGTGGCGCAACCGTCGCCGGTTCGTTCTCGGTGATCGGTATCCTGTGGGGTGTCCTCGGGGCATTGATTCTGATTTTCTTGCTGCGTTCAGTTCGTGTCCTGCGCTGAACTCGAGCGCCCTTGAATCTGGCGAGCCGAGATTGCTCACCAGATTCAAGTTTTATTTGACCCGTTTATTCGTTCACTTTTTGGAGGTTCAACATGTACACCGCAGAGGCCAGCGTCATCGTTCAAGCAGATCCAAGTACGACATGGGCATACGTCTCGAATTATCAGAATTTTGACAAGTTCATGTCCAACGTCAACGAGGTCAAGATGCTCGATTCGCAACAAAGCGAATGGCACATGAGCGGACCGCTCGGCATTCCCGTTTCCTGGAAAGCCACCACGACCGAATTCACTGCCCCCAGCCGTCTCGCCTGGAAATCCACTGAAGGCTCTCTCGAGAACGACGGGTTCATCAGTGTCGCACCCGAAGGCACTGGCTCTCGGGTGACGGTTCATGTCAATTACAATCCGCCACTTGGGGCCATCGGCGAGTTCGTGGCCACACTGTTCAAAGATCCGCAGGCCATGCTCAAGCACGACTTAACTCAACTTGATGCCTTGATTTCCAACGGTGATAGTGGTGTCATGAATGAAACGAAAACAGACTCGAGCGGCGGCATGAACGGCTATGACCGGGTTGCCGAACGTGGTGAAAAAGTCGCCCCGTTGATTGTGACACCAGTTCCCGGTGGCATGACCGGTTACGCGGTCGCAGAGCGCGAATCGCGTCCAGACATCGACTTGCCCGATCTGGATTCCGCAGATCCGAACGCTACAGATTCGAGCGTCACAGCGATGCCAAACGATCAGCGCAGCATGGCCGAAAAAACCCGTTGATCTATTTGCAAAACAGGCTTCTACTTCAATCATTCGGATTCAATCATTTCGACGTGACAACTTCCAATGCACTCTCGGGAGATCAGTTTGTCAGCCGCCTGCAAAAACGTGGCCTGAGCAAAGCCCAAGCACAAGAAGTATCCACCGTGATTGGCAAGCGGGTCGCAGAACTTCGCACCCAGGGCGAACAGGCGGCGCAGGCTGCCAGCGACCAAGCACAACAGGTGGCTCGAGATGCGGTCAGCACGGCGGGCAAAGCGGCCTGGATTTGGTTGTTACTGGCCGGATTGGTCTTGGGCCTCGCCAGTTACGGTGGTGGTTTCGGCAACGACACGAACCAGAACGGTCGTCTCGTCAATACCGGATTGGAGGAATCGACCAG
>JANOWZ010000800.1:0-2223 GCA_031418155.1 Deinococcales bacterium | reverse complement strand
TGGATGCCTGGGGGCAAGTTGCCGTTGGGGGCGAACGGCGGGATCACAAGACGGATTGTAGCAAAAAATGGCCAAGAACACAACTCATATGTTGTGTCAGATGCTCGAGCGGTTTGGCATGGGTGAACCCTCGAGTGCGGTTACGGGATTGTACGAATCACTGCGGGGAAACTGAGGACGGCTTACTTGCGAATGCGTGCCAAGGCCACAGCCGGTTCGAGCACCTCGAAATTTAACGCCTCGCCCGCCGCAATCACCCGTGCATCTCGAGAGATGTTGAATTTCGGTTGGCTCTCAAACGCCAGATCAAAAATCCCTCGCCTCGGCGATGCATTGCAATAGTTATTCCGATGGATACTTTTGAATAAAAACATCCATACCCCGATTTGCTTCTTCTCTCTTGCCAAGAGCGTACATTGACCAAAGTTCAAGGTAGTCATTCATTTTTTCAGGAGTAGCCCTAAAGTCGTAGACAAAGCCGACGGGATCTCCAGATTTGGCGACGGCATACGCAGTGAAGAAAAGTGGAGACCGCAAATCGCCAAGACGAGTTAGTGCTTCGTCGCTAATGAAAAAAATCCAACAACCCTGCGCCTCTAAAAACTCTTCGTTGAGCATGGTTGACACTGGTAAACCATCAAAAAGTGTAAACCCCTGACGAGCCATATCCGCAGCAATAACCTGTGCTTCGTCAAAAGAAATCGGATGTGACAATGGTTGCAACTCGAACCCCTACCCTTCAGTATTGAATGATTCCACGTTCTTTCAAACTTGTCCACGCTTAACGGCGCAACCTCAACCTCCCAAAAACCAAAGAGAAACCAAAGTCTCGAGCGTATACTCGCCCAAGATCAACAACCCAAGACCGCCAGCCCCACCAGCGAGGTAACGCCATGAATGCTCGAGACGCATCGGGTGCAGTTTGCCCATTTCATGCCGCACAGGAATTCAAACCGTTCGACACCCGCGATCCGTTCGGGTTTTACCAGCAGGCCCGCCGGGAAGAGCCCGTGTTTTTCAGCCCGGAACTCGGCTATTGGGTGGTGACGCGCTTTGGCGATGCGCAGGCGATTTTCAAAGACCCGCAGACCTTCTCGAGCGAGAACACGCAAACCCCGTACAAGGCCCGTCCGCCGGAAGTCGTGCGCGTGCTCGAGGAGGGTGGGTTCAGTGTCAGTTCGGGACTCTCGGCGCGTCAACCGCCGGATCACACGCGCCTGCGTTCGTTCATCAACAAGGCGTTCACGCCGCGTCGGATTGGCTTGCTCGAGCCTCGGATTCGGGCATTAGTGCAGCAGATGATCGGGGCGTTTGAAGGCGATGGTCACGCGGATTTGGTGGCGCAACTCTCGAACGATTTGCCCGCGTTGGTGATTTTCATGCTGCTTGGCATTCCCGACGAGGACGTGCCGAACGTTAAACTCTGGGCGCAATCTCGGGTGATGCTGAACTTCGGTGACTTGCCGATAGACGATCAGATCGAGCACGCGCACAACCTGGTGCGCTACTGGAATTACTGCCTCGCCTTGGTGGACTCGCGGCTCGAGCATCCACAGGACGACCTGCCGGGAGACTTGGCGCGGTTGGCGCAGGATGGGGCGCACGAGATTTCCAGGGATGAGATCGCCAGTTTGGTCTACACGCAACTGACGGCGGGCCACGAGACGACCTCGAATTTGCTCGGCAATGGCTTGATGGAATTGTTGCGCCACCGTTCGCAGTGGGAAAAATTGTGCGAGGACTCGAGCTTGATTCCAAACGCTGTTGAGGAACTCTTGCGTTTCGGCCCGAGCGTCTTCGCATGGCGGCGCAAAGTCAAGAAACCGGCTCGAGTTGGAACAGTGGATTTGCCGGAAGGTGCGAACATTTTGATGCTGCTCGGCAGCGCGAACCGTGATGAGGCAACCTTTCCAGAGGGCGAGACTTTGGATGTGACCCGAGCGAACGCGAAAGAGCATTTGTCGTTCGGGCTGGGGATTCACTACTGTCTGGGTGCGCCGCTCGCTCGGCTCGAGGCGAAAATTGTGCTCGAGGAACTGACGGCACGTTTGCCCGGATTGCGTTTGTGTGAACAGAACTTTGAGTTCTCACCGAACACTTCATTTCGTGGGCCTCTGAGCGTCAAGGTCGAATGGAGCCGAGCATGAATCCGTTTGTGTTGGCGTTTGAAGCCTGCGATGCAACCATGCTCGTGCAAGTTGGTGGCAAATGCTCGAGCCTTGG
>JANOWZ010000799.1:0-20172 GCA_031418155.1 Deinococcales bacterium | reverse complement strand
GCAGCGGCATACATCATGGGATGGCTCGGTGCTCGGTTGGGATTGCCGCCGCTTGTGGGCTACTTGGTGGCGGGCTTTGGCCTGTACCTGACCGGGGTTCGTACCGACGATTCATTGCATCACCTTGCCGAGATTGGCATTTGGTTGTTGTTGTTCAGCGTCGGCCTGAAATTGCGCTTGCAAAACCTGCTGCAACTCGAGGTCATCGGCGTTGGCGGTGTGCATTTGCTCGTCTCGAGCGCCCTGATGCTGAGCGTCTTCGGCAGCCTGCTCGGGTTTACGAACGGGTTGTTCATCGCGGTTGGGTTGGCATTTTCCAGCACGGTCCTGGCAATCAAATTGCTCGAGGATCGGCGCGAACTCAACAGTTACCACGGTCGGATCGCGGTGGGCATTCTGGTGCTGCAAGACCTGGTGGCGATTGGCCTGCTGTTCTTCACGGGGGCCAAGCAACCCACACCCTGGGCTCTGGGTTTTCTGGCCCTGCCGTTGCTGCGGCCCGTGGCGCTGTGGTTCCTTACCAAGAGTGGTTACGACGAACTGCTGCTGATGTTCGGGCTGACCCTCGCCCTGGCGGGTGGCACTTTGGCGCAACTCGTTGGGATTTCCTCGGAACTCGGGGCCTTGCTATTCGGTGTGACCTTGGCGGGTCATCCGCGTACCCGCGAGTTGTCCAAGGCGCTTTGGGGTTTGAAAGAGGCGTACCTGGTCGCATTTTTTTTGACCATCGGTCTCGGCGGGTTACCACCGCCCGAGTTGCTGCCTTGGGGAGCCTTGATGCTGGCAGTTTTGCCGTTGCAGGGATTGTTGTTCTTTGCGCTGTTCACGCGCTTCGGGTTGCGCTCCCGCACCGCCTTCGTGACCGCCCTGGCGCTCAGCAGTTACGGCGAGTTTGCTTTGATTGTCGTTGCACCGTTGATTGCCAGTGGCAAACTCGAGGCGGGTTGGGCCAGCCTGCTCGGGCTGGTGATCGCTGTTTCGTTGGGCCTGACCGCACCGTTAAATGCCGCTGTGCATCGCCTGTACGACCGGTTCGAGCCGTGGTTGCTGCGCTTCGAACGGCGCGACGGGCATCCAGACAGCGAACCCACCAATCTTGGCGGGGCACGCTGGCTCGTGGTCGGCATGGGCCGCACGGGTGGCGCGGCCTACAAGCAACTCAAGGCTTCGGGCGCGAAGGTCGTGGGGTTGGACAACGATCCCGAACGGCTCGAGCGCCACGAAACCAAAGGCAGGCAAGTTTTGTACGGCGATGCCGAAGACCCGGAGTTGTGGGAACGCCTCGAACTGGATCAACTCGAGGGTGTGATCGTGACCGCGCCAGATTTGGAGGCGCGGGTGCGGTCGCTTGAAGGCTTGAAGCGGCGCGGCTTTGCTGGCACGATTGCCACGGTCAGTCACCGCACCGAGGAGGAAGCGGTGCTCGAACGGGCCGGTGCGACATTGGTGTTTCGTCCGTTTTCTGAGGCGGGCGAATTGCTGGCGCAACGGGCGCTCAATACAGTTTGATCCGTTACCAATCTTTGCTGCGGTACGAAACCGCCTCGGCCAAGTGCGGCTCGAGAATCTGATTGGAGCCAACAAGGTCTGCGATGGTTCTGGCGACACGCAAGACGCGATCAAAACCTCGGCCCGAAAGGTTCAGTTGCTTGGCGGCGGCCCGCATGAACGCTTCTGGTCCAGCCTCGAGCGCGGCGAATTCGCGCAGTGACTTGCCGATCAGGTTCGCGTTCGCGGTTTGTTGGCGTTCCAACATGCGTTTGCGGGCCGCGATCACGCGGGCACGAACGACGCTGGAGGCTTCGCCGTCTTGGGCTTTGATCAGTTCGTCCGGTGAGAGTTTGGGCACGTTGACGATCAGGTCAATTCGGTCCAGCAGCGGACCTGAAAGTTTGGCGAGGTAGCGCCGTTGTGCCGGATCTCGAGCATCGACCCAATCACCGCTTGGGCTCGGGTTCATGGCGGCAATCAATTGAAAATTGGCCGGAAAGGTCACACTGGCTCGGGCTCGAGAGATCGTGACCTCGCCATCTTCGAGCGGTTGACGCAATGCCTCGAGCGCATCGCGGGAGAATTCCGGGAATTCGTCGAGAAACAAAATTCCACGGTGCGCGAGGCTGACCTCGCCGGGTTTGGGAATGCTGCCGCCACCGACCAGTCCGGCATCGGAAACCTTGAAGTGCGGATTGCGAAACGGTGCGACCCGAATCAAGCCTTTGGGCATTTTTCCGGCGGCGGAATGGACCCTTGTCACCTCGAGCGCCTCGGCGGTGGAGAGCGGTGGACGCAAGCCGACGGCGCGACGGGCAAGCATGGTTTTGCCCGATCCCGGCGGGCCAATCAGCAATAGATTGTGCGCCCCGGCGACAGCAATCTCGAGCGCCCGTTTCGCCTGAATCTGCCCCTTGATGTCCTGCAACTCGAGCGCCACGATCTCGTCATCCTCGAGCGAAATCATCTCGGCGGCCTCGAGCCGGGTTCTGCCTGTCAGGTGCGCGACGGCCTCCTGCAAATCCTCGGGTGTGAACACAGTCACGCCCTCGATGGCAGCGGCCTCGGGCGCATTCTCGGGTGGCAAGATCACGGTTTTCAACCCATTCGCGGCGGCGGCGAGCGCAATGTTGATCGCGCCACCAATCGGACGCAACTTGCCCTCGAGCGAGAGTTCACCGGCGCACATGATGCCGTTCAGGGACTCGAGCGGAATCACACCCTGTGTGGCGAGAATGCCCAGCGCAATCGGCAGGTCAAAACTCGAGCCCTCTTTGCGAATGTCCGCCGGGGCGAGATTGACCGTTATTTTTCCAAGCGGAAACTGATACGCAGAATTCTTGATCGCCGCCCGGACCCGATCTCGGGCCTCCTGAACGGCGGTATCGCCCAGGCCGACCACGGCAAAGTTTGGCATTCCACCGGAGACATCGACCTCGACCTCAACGATCCGGGCTTCAACTCCGATCACGGTCGCGGCGAGGACTTTGGCAAGCATCCCGCGAGTATAGGCGGGGCCGGTGCTCGAGCCGGGTCAGGCATCACGGCAGGGATTTCACGGGCTGGGGTCGTTCGTGTTTTACTACGAACAGAATCGCGCTCAACCCAAGTCCAAACCATGAACACCAACATCCTCAAACCCGTCGCATTTATCGGCCTTGCCGCCGTTGAAACCATCCAAAAACTGTACCTGCTCGAACAGCGTTTCCTGCCGCTGGAGGTTCCAGCCCAATCGGACCTGAGTGCGGTGCTGGCTGGTCTCGAGCCGCTCGGGTTTCTGGGCGCGATCCTCACTGGTCCAGCGCAGACACAGGCGCTCAAACTGGTTGGGCGGCAAACGCAATCGGCCAAACGTGACGGCATGATCGACGCGATCACACCACGTGGGATCATTGAGGGAACCAGCACGCTCGAGGATGCGCTTCTGAACACGCTCGAGGATGCCGGATTTCAGGCGCTCGGGGCTCACGCAGTGATTTTGGGTTCGAGCCCGGTTGGGTTTGCAGCGACGCAACTGGCCCGCGCCGGATTCAAAACGATCACGGTGGTTGGTGCGAACCGGCCCGCCGCCGAAAAGCTCGCCAAAGCCCTGCCAGTCGGTGTCTACCAGGATGCCTTGAGTCAGGATGACCCGAGGTTGTCCGATGTGCTCGAACGGGCCGATGTCCTGGTTCATGCCAGTGCGGATGTCAAACTCAAACCGACCCAGATGCAGCCGTACCACACGCTCTTGGAGGCGTGCGGCGAAACGAATCTGTCCGTGGCGCTCGAACGGGCCGGTGGTCAAGTCATTCCATTCTCGAGCGTGCGCTCGCACCACCTGGCGGCACAGCTCGAGTTTGTGACCGGTTGGAAATTTGATGTGGCAAGTTTGTTATAGCCAGTTTGTTATAGCCAGTTTGTTATCATTCAGGCAAATGAAACTCTCTGGTTGGCGTTTGGGCGGCGTGATCGCGTTCGCGTTGTTTTCTTTGATCGAACTTGGAGATTTTGCGGGGCTCGTGCCAGGATTCTCGAATCCGCAAACGTATGCGGATTTGATCGGGATTTCCGCACAGGCCGAAACCGTGCGCCTGGTGATCCTGAGCGTGCTTTCACTGGCGATTGTCTTCTCGAGCGATCTGGTGATTGTCGGATTGTTGCGCCGTTTCGCCTGGACCGAAAATGCGACCCGAACCGTCGGCGCAATCTTCGTACTCTATGGCGCGTATCAGGTTATTTCGGCCAATGTGCAACTGACCAAAAACCAGACCGGCGTGATGGTTGCCGGTCTGGTTTACGTGCTGATCGGAGCGCTCGCAGTTTGGATTGGTGCTCGGGCCAGCCGGTCTGCCTGAATGGGGCTGATTAACCTGGTATGGCCGCCCGAACCGCGTTCCAGTAATCGGCGAGCGCCTTCTTGCCCGCCTCGGTGATGCGAAAACTCGTGACCGGAACCCGACCTCGAAACGCTTTGATAACCTCAAGAAATCCGGCCTGTTCGAGCTTGCCCGTGTGACTCGAGAGGTTGCCTTTGGATAATCCTGTGGTCGTCTCAAGAAATTTGAATTCGACCTCTTGGGCGCTCGAGAGCACCGTCAGGATCACCAGTCGGGCCGGTTCATGGATGGTACGGTCCAAATCCAGCAGGGATTGCAGCGGAGGAGAAATTTCCTCGATCATGGTTGAACCCGTAAGTGCTCAAGTTGCGCCTCGAGCTTGCGAAATCGAACGTGTTCGACCAGGCCAATCACGATCAGCAGGCCAGAGTAGAGCAACATCGTTGCTTGATTGCCCCAAGTCCAGTTGGAGCCGGAGGCCAGGATCACGGTTTGGACCATCAGGTTCATGACCACCAGAAACTCGAGGACCGTGTTGATCTGTCGGCACAGCAGCAACCCAGCGAGTGGTGCGGCAATCAGAGATATTTTGTTGAGGGTCGGTAGGCTGGCGATTTTTTCGGGATTGCTGATGACCAAAAAGGCGCAGACGACCAGCATCACGGCAGCGATGCCGCCGATGCCGCCTTGAACGAATCGTTCGACGTTGGTGCTGAGTTTGTCCAAGGTCTCGAGCGCCGTGCCGTGGCGTTGGTAGTAGCTGTTTCGCAACCAAGCTTTGAGCATAAACCAGATCGGTATGGCCAGCACCAGCAAGGCTCGAGCCCAGAGTGGTGGGTCGCTGAATGCGCCGATCAAGAAGATGGTCAGGCCAAAGATGCCGCCGATGACGCTGCCGAGACCGGTGGCGCTTCTCGAGAACTTGGCGTACTCGCGGGTCATGGTTTGGAGTTGCTCGAGTTTTTCCGGGTTTGGAATGTTTGATGCTGTGGTCATGGTGTACCCCTTTCCTTGATCTGAAAACCAGTTTGTATTGCAAATCAGTTTTTGTCAATACTCTGGTTTGCCAATCGAAACCCAACTCGAGATTCATCGGGTCAGCCGCCGCGATCAGTGGTCGAACCATTGAATCCGCCCGAATTTGAACTGCGGAACTCGATTGAAACACGCAGAACCAGTCGAGTTGGCAACGTTGGAACCGTGCCTCAAACCGGGAATTTCGGGGTCTAACATGAAACAGGCAATTCGTTCGAGACAGCCGGGGCTTTGGATCTGTGCAACCCCAGTCTCAAGGTGAGCCTCGAGTGTGAGGCGGGTTGTATCCTGGTCCATGATTTGGGAGCTATGCTTGATGGGTTCTGGCGAATACTTTCGTTGTTCTGGGCGGTGTTTTCGTGTTTATTGACCCAACAAGTGCGATCCATCCTGACAACGCTCGAGTTATTTCGTATGCAGAAGCTCAAGATCGTATACAATAATAAAATGACTTCACCTTCTATACCAAACACCCGCCGTTCAACCCTGTCCCTCGAGCAGATCGAACGTGCCGCCACCAGCATCGATCCGGTTTTTCGCAACACGCCACAATTTGAATCCGCACCGCTCTCGAGCGCGATTGGCACAGATTGCGTCGTGAAGATCGAAACCCTGAACCCGATCCGGTCCTTCAAGGGTCGCGGCGCGGATTATTTTGTCTCGACCCTCGAGCCTGACGCGAAACTCGTCTGTGCCAGCGCCGGGAATTTCGGTCAGGCGATGGCTTACGCCTGTGGTAAACGTGGAATGCCGTTGACCGTTTTTGCCAGTTTCAACGCCAATCCGTTGAAACTCGAGCGAATGCGGGCCTTGGGTGCAAACCTGATCTTGGAGGGCGGAGATTTTGATGCCGCGAAACTCGCCGCCAAACGCCACGCCGCCGAAATCGGTGCCAGCATGATCGAAGATGGCCTCGAGCCCAGAATCTCTGAAGGTGCGGGCACGATTGGCCTCGAGCTTGCCGGGTACGCGCAACCCATTGATGTGCTGCTCGTGCCGCTCGGCAATGGGGCGCTCGCCACGGGCGTTGGACGGGCGATCAAAGCCCGGAGCCCACAGACGAAAGTCATCGCGGTCAGCGCCGCCGGAGCGCCCGCGATGGAACGCTCATGGCGCACCCAGCAACTCGTGATCCTCGAGCACATCGAGACCATCGCCGACGGCATCGGTGTGCGCGTCCCGGTTCCCGAGGCGGTCGCCGAAATGCGTCACACCATCGATGAAGTCATCCTGATCGATGATCGCGCCACGATTCAAGCCATGAGGCTGTTGCACCGACACCTTGGCCTGATCGTTGAACCCTCCGGTGCCATCGGGGTCGCAGCGGCGATGCTCGAGCGGTTCCGTGGAACACGGGTCGCCACGGTGATCTGTGGCGGCAACCTGACCGAGGCTCAGGTCCGCGAATGGATCATGCAATGACCAACGCTCGAGTGCGATCTCGAGCCGGAACATCAGGGCACACAAGGTGCATCACATCTGTTCACACCCCGCCACATGCCAGAATGCTCGCATCACGCTCGAGGACACATTCGAGTCGAACACCCATCTCGCCCATGAACTTGAGCCTTCCCGTTTACACCATCGACTTGCACCTGCAAGGCACAGCGCAAGCCGTGGCCGCCCATTTGATCGCCGGATTCGACGGGCACATCCTGATCGACTGCGGCCCGGAAAGCACGATTCCGGCGCTGCTCGAGGGTGTTCGCGCCACCGGTCTCGAGCCCGAGGAGATCCGGCACATCGTCCTGACGCACATTCACCTCGATCACGCGGGTGCGGCGGGCAAACTCGCCCGGATGCTTGGGGCTCAAGTCTATGTGCACGCCCGAGGTGCACCGCATTTGCTGGACCCCAGCAAACTCTTGGCGAGCGCCAGCAAGATCTTTGGCCCGCGAATGCGTTCGCTCTGGGGCGGTATCGAACCTGTGCCAGCACAACAACTGACCGTGCTCGAGGGTGCTCGTGTACCGTGGTCGTCGGCCTCACCATTGCTCGAGCTTGAGTCGGACCACCTGACCCTGGACGACGAGAACCTGCTTGAACTGTCGGGGCATCACCTTCGGGCGTACCACACGCCGGGGCACGCCTCGCATCACCTGGTTTACGCCTGGGAAAACCCTGAAGGACCCGCGGTGTTCGCTGGAGATGTCGCCGGGGTGCGTTTGCCAGGATCAAACATTCCTGTGCCGCCAACGCCACCGCCAGACGTGGATTTGTGGGCCTGGAGCGAAAGCCTCGAGTTGCTGACGGCACTCGCACCGACCAGGTTGTACTTGGCGCATTTTGGTCCAATCGATGATGTGGCCCATCACCTGCGAATGCTGAAAACCAACCTTGTCAAAATGGGGGCGCTTTCGCTCGAGGCGGTCCAATCCGGGCAATCGAACCGTTGGCTTTCGGTCAAGTTGCGGGTTGCGCTTGGGATTCCACCGGCAGCGCAGGATGGCTATCGGCCCGCCAGCCTCAGCGAGGCGGACGCGCAGGGTCTCGAACGGTATTGGCTCAAACACCATCCAGAGTTGATCCCAGCGAAATTCAGGAAGCAACCATGAAACGAGCTCCAATTGCATTCGCCATTCAATCCGCCAAACCAACCAAAGCGACCGGTCATGCAGAAATAGGCAAGCTCGAGCCTGTCGAGCCCAAATCCAAAGATACTCGCCCCCCGTTAAGAGACAGTCCCACTGCGCCGCTTCGCAACAGTCCCCCTGCACCGCTTCGCAATGACGCCCGAGAGCAACTCTTGCAACGCATCCTCAGCGGTGAACTTGAGCCGGGAGGCCGGATCAACGAATCACAACTCTCACTCGAGTTGGGCCTCAGCCGCACGCCGTTGCGTGAAGCACTGATGACCCTCGAGCGCGAAGGCTTCGTGCGCAGCGAGGTCAACCGAGGGTTCATCGTCGCTGAACCGTCCAGCCATGAGGCCCGAGAAATCTACCCGATCATCGCCACGCTCGAGGGGCTGGCCTTGCGCGAAACGGGGCTGCTGGCGGGCACGATTTTGCCCGAACTCGAACGGATCAACGCCGAATTTGCCAGCTCAGGATTAACCGATACTGGCCTCGAGCCTGCACAGGCCATCAAACTCGACACGGCCTTTCATGACACCCTGATTTCGCGTTGCCCGAACGCCCGCTTGCTCGAGTTGGTGCGATCACATCGGCAATTGCTGCAACGCTACGAGCACATTCAAATGGGTGATGAGGGCCTGATTCCGCATTCGGTGGCGCAACACGCGATCATTATTCAGAGCTTACGATTGCGTGACATCGACACCGCCATCGCCGCACTCGAGCAGAACTGGCGATTCGGGTTCGAGTTGCTCTTGTTGAAACTCAAAGCCTGACGGAGGAAGACATGAGCGAAGTGGCGAAACTGCTCGAGCAACTGGTCCAGATCGATTCGGTCAATCCAGACTTGGTTCCTGGCGGCGCAGGCGAAACACAGATCGCCAATTTCATTCAAATCTGGCTCGAGGTTCGGGGCTTTGAAACCCACTGGCTCGAGAACACGCCGGGTCGTCCAAGCGTTGTGGGCATCGCCCGAGGGACTGGCGGCGGCAAAACCCTGATGCTGAATGGACACATCGACACCGTGACCACCGCTGGAATGGACATTCCCGCCCTCGAGCCGCACATCAAAGATGGGCGAATGTACGGGCGTGGCAGTTACGACATGAAGTGCGGTGTCGCCGCGATGCTGATTGCCGCCGTGCAAGCCAAAACGCTCGAGCTTCGTGGCGATGTGATTGTCGCCTGTGTCGCCGATGAAGAAAACGCCAGCATCGGCACAAGCGAGGTTGCGGCACGATTCAAGGCCAACGCCGCGATTGTCTGCGAACCAACCAACCTCGAGATGACCGTGGCGCACAAAGGCTTTGTTTGGGCCAGCATCAGCACGCACGGCAGGGCGGCGCACGGCTCGAGACCAGATTTGGGCATTGATGCGATTGCGAAAATAGGTGCGGTGCTGATCGAACTCGAGAAGCTGGCTGCCCGTCTCGCACAGAATCCGCAGCACGCGCTGCTCGGAACTGGATCGGTTCACGCCAGCCTGATCAGTGGTGGTGAGGAACGCTCGAGTTACCCGGCAAGTTGCACGCTCGAGATCGAACGTCGAACCGTGCCAGGTGAAACGCCCGAAATGGTGCGGGCCGAACTGCAAGCCATCATCGATACCTGCGCCGCTGCCGATCCAAACTTTCGGGCCAGCCTCGAGATTGGATTGACCCGCCAACCACACGAATGCGCCGAGAACGAACCGATTCTGCAAAGCCTACGTCGTCATGCCCGAGACGTGACCAGTCTAGAGCCGCAGATTGCTGGCGCACCATACTGGACGGACTGCGCGATTCTGGCCGATGCCGGTATTCCCAGCCTGCTGTATGGCCCGAGTGGTGACGGAGCGCACGCCGCCATTGAATGGGTGGACCTTGAGACGGTCGAAACCTGCGTGCGCGTCTACCTCGAGACGGTCCGGGACTTTTGCGGTTAATCCCCAGGCCGTAGGACTATTCCAACCTGATTGGCCCAACCTGACCAACCGTGTTCAGGCGGCCCCGAAAATGTCATGCTTTCGTCATGCTGACCCGATTCCTGCCCAAGAACGAGAAATTCTTCGAGCACTTCCGCCAAGCCGCCAACATCGCCAACGAAATCGCCATTGCCTTCCAGGACATGCTCGAGAATTACAGCGATGTTGAACGCAAGGTCGCCAAGATCCGCGAGATCGAACACCGGGCCGATGCGGTTGCGCACACCGTGACCAACGCGCTCAGCCAGACCTTTGTGACCCCAATCGACCGCGAGGACATCGTGTTGCTGGCCAACCGGATCGATGATTTCGTCGATGCCGTCGAAGATGCCGCCCGCCGCATGTGGCTCTACCGCATTCCCGCCCCGACCGAACACGCCAAGAAAATGTCACGCATCATCACGGCGCAGGCCAAACTTTTGACCACCGCCATTCCCATGCTCGAGGTGCCCAGCCAGGGTGAGGAGATGCGCCGTCAGGCCACGCAGATTCGCAGCTTGGAATCCGAGGCGGACGTGATTATCGATACCGCAATGGCGACCCTATACGAAGGCGCGGGCGAAATTCCCAGCTTGGTTGCCGCGATCCGTTGGGGCGAACTGTACGGTTATCTCGAGGATGCCACCGACCGGGCGCAGGACGTGGCGAACGCGCTCGAGGAAATTTCACTGAAGAACGCTTAACGGGCTCAACCCTTGGTGCGGCCTCGCAGTCCCTTGAGTCGTGCCGAATGCTCGAGGGTGTTTTGAATGCCCAACTGAAGCCAGAGTGAGAAGTTGAGGTCGGAGGTTCGCTATGGACATCAATTTGATTTTGCTGATTTTGGTTGTGGGGCTGGCCTTGACCTTCGATTACATCAACGGTTTTCACGACACCGCCAACGCGATTGCGACCAGCATCGCCACCCGAGTCCTTTCGCCCGCGCAGGCGATTGCGATGGCGGCGGTGCTGAATTTTATCGGTGCCTTGATCGGCACCGAGGTTGCCAAAGCCGTCGGCAAGGGAATCGTCGCGCCAGAATTGACCACACAACTGCTGGTGATCGCCGCACTGCTTTCTGCGATCACCTGGAATCTGATCACCTGGTACTACGGCATTCCCTCAAGCTCGAGTCACGCGCTGGTCTTCAGCATCGTCGGTGCGGGCGTGGCAGCGGCGGGCATGGGCGCGATCAAATGGGATGGCAAGGTTTTGCAAACCGTTTATGGGTTGGTGCTTTCGCCTCTGATCGGTTTTGTCTTCACCCTCTTGCTCGGTGTGGGATTGTTGTGGTTGGTCGCCCGTTGGAAACCGTTGCGCGTCTCGAGGGTGTTCGGTCGGTTGCAGATCATTTCGGCGGCGTTCATGGCCTTCTCGCACGGTGGCAACGACGCGCAAAAAACGATGGGCATCATCACGCTGGCATTGTCCGCGTATTTCGGTTGGACCGGCGATGCCATTCAAGTTCCACTCTGGGTCAAGATTGCCGCCGCCACCGCGATGGGTTTGGGCACGGCGACCGGCGGTTGGCGAATCATCAAAACGATGGGCCTGAAAATCGTCGAGTTGCGTCCAATCGACGGTTTTGCCGCCGAGGTTGGGGCCGCCAGCGTGATTCAAGTCGCCACCGCGCTCGGTGTACCGATCTCGACGACGCACACGATCTCGAGCGCGATTCTGGGGATCGGGGCGACCAAACGCCTCTCGGCGGTGCGTTGGGGCATTGCCGGTCGAATGCTGACCGCTTGGGTGGTAACACTGCCCGTTTGCATGGCGCTTGGTTGGCTGATTTACACGGTTTTGCATTTGCTCACCGGCCTGAAGTAGGCGTTTTGGGCAATGGATGACTCGAGATGCGTTCTGATCTCGGGCTGATTTCGAGGGCCAATTCCGTTTTTGGGTGCTCGGGCGTTGCGGTCATCCTCGCCGACCATTCGGATTTATGATGCAGGCATGTCCACCGTGACCGCCGTGTTTCGCAGCCCCACGCACACCATGAGCAAAAACCTCGAGCCTTCGATTCGCCTGCTGGCGGGCCTCGGGGTCGAGGGTGACGCGCACATGGGTGTGACGGTCAAGCATCGCTCGAGGGTCGCTGCCGATCCGACCCAGCCGAACTTGCGCCAAGTACATTTAATTCACAGCGAATTGCACAATGAATTGCAGGCTCGAGGCTTCCGGGTTGTAGCTGGCGAGATGGGCGAGAACATCACGACGCGAGGTTTGGATTTGTTGGCCTTGCCGGTTGGCACGCGATTGCAAATCGGTCCTGAAGCCATCCTTGAGATCACCGGTCTGCGCAATCCCTGCACGCAATTGGATGGGCTCGAGGCTGGATTGATGACGGCGGTCTTGGACCGTGATGCGGACGGCAATTTGATTCGTAAGGCCGGAATTATGGGTGTGGTCATTGCGGGCGGTTTGGTGCGGGCTGGCGATGTGATTCAGGCCGAGTTGCCGCCTGAACCGCATCGCGCACTCGAGCGCGTCTGAGGTTCTGCGCACTCGAGCGCGTCTGAAGCTCGGGTTTTGTGCATTTTTGAACCGTGGACCTCCTGCGAAAGTGATCGAGGTTGAGTAGATGTAGAAAAGATTTACACCTTGATCGTAGCGGTGTCAGGCTCGAGGTGGTGTTCAATGCGGGCAAGCTATCAGTGCGTGGTACTCGAGAAAAGACAATCAGCGCGATTTCAAAATCAATTCCGTCAACGCAACGACTTTTCCTGAACCACTCATAGCGTCAAATGTCTGCGCAACGCTTCATCAATCTCGAGCAGGAGTTGCTGGATGGCAAATTGGATTACCAGCAACTCGAGCGTTTGCCCGCCGCGCAAGAACGCACGGTCTTGCTGGGTTTGAACCAAGTCCTGCTCGAGCGTGGCCTGTGCCTGCGTGAATCCACCGACAAGGGCGCGTTGCTGGTCTTCCCGTCGTTCTTTCGCCGTGAACGTCCGATTCCAACGGATCGCCCCGCTGCGTTTGTCACGTACAAATTCCAGGCGTTCGCTGTGCGCGCTGCGAACTCTCGCGTGAACTCGAGCCATTGAATGTCATAAAAATGGTCCGGGTGTGTTGGCAAGTGAACAATCCGCCAACCATCGCCGCTCTCGAGCGCGACAGGTTTGGAGATCAACTCGACTTGCACCCGTTCGCCGCGCCGTGAAAAATCCAGGTTCTCGAAGGCGCGTTCGATGTTCATTGGTGACACCGACACAACCATCAAGGATTACTTGTGTTTGACCCGCGATCAGGTCAGCCAGTGCCTCAAAACCCAACCCGATTTTGCCGGGTCCAACCGGAAATCCTGGATGCAAATCGTAATGCCCAACCGCACTGGGTGTGTGCGTGGCTGGCGCGAGCCGTTGAGAGGTTTTGCGCCAACCCTTGCCGTCAATCACGTGCCGTCCCCTTCAGCGGGTCGGGCGTAATCGTCATCGAATCGCGCAATATCCACCTGTTGCCAAACGCGATCTCGAGCACACGCGCTTCGGGGCCGGTGCTCGAGAGGCGGTGTCGGGCCTCGGCGGGAATCCACAGTTCGTCCCCAGCTTTGGGGTGAAAGACCTGATCGTTGATTTGCACGGCTGCGCCATCGTCGAGGACAATCCACAGTTCGGCCTGTCCAGTGTGATTGCAGGCTCAGGCGTTGTCCAGCCTTGACCCTCATCAGGCTGACGGTGGTTTCACTGTTGTTCGCGGACTGCTGAACCCAACGGGCGTTCAACCAGGGCAATCTCGGGTTGCAAAGACGTAGCACCCTGTGAATCCTCGGGCGACGGATCTCAGATGGCAAACCGCAGTGATACAGCAATTTCACAAATGCTTTGATTCCAAAGCATTTGGCGAGCCATGCGAGTGGAAACGACAGCGGTTGAGGAAAAATGAGCGAATTTTGCCCGCAAAATTCCGAATCATTCCGAAAACCGCTGTAGCAGTGGGCTTTATGCCTTGGAATCCGAAAGGTATCGGTGGATCGTTGCCTTGAGGTTGACGCTGTTGCGATGCAGCTATCTCGAGGATCAAGTGATCCGAATAGCCCACGGGGCTTTCTTCGCGGGTTGGTTTGGCACTGGCACACACGGCCAGCTTGCCCAAGAGATTTGTGGGCTTGTGTACACCCGGACGGCTTGAAAATGTCTGGTTCACGCGCCGATCGAAACGCAAACTCGAGACTTGACCTTTGTCGACAACAACGTCGGTGAGGCCGGTCTGGGTGGTGGTTGCTGTGCAACGGTCAGCTCAAAAGGCCATCGGCTCGTTTTTCACCCGCCGCACTCAACGGGCGTTGATCTCCTCGAGTGCGCGTTCGAGCACCATGTCCCGTCCGGTCGCAGCGAGCACCTCGAGATCATCGCTCACGTCAATCTCTGGCGTGACGGCTTCGGGCAGGGGTGTTCCATCCAGGCGCAGGCTTTTGCCAAAGGTGATTGAGACCGCGCCACCATCGGCGAGTTCGTATTCGGTGGTGACCGTGTTGCCGAGCCCACCGGTGGTTTCGCCAATCACCGTGCCACGTTTCGCATCTTGAATGCCCTGCGCGAAGTATTCCGCACCCGAGTACGAGTTCGCGTTGGTCAGCACCACCAGACGGCCTCGCCACAGGCTGGGGTCTTTGATCACTTGAATGCGCAAGAGTGGGTTGCCGACCTGATCGCCCAGGAACACGCTCGAGTCGGTCCAGATTTTGCTGCTGGTGCTGGCACGGGATTCCAGTACATATCCGGGTTTGGGCACAAAGGCGCTCAGGGCAGAAATAAATTCGATGTCGATGCCGCCTGGGTTATCGCGCACATCCACAATCAGGCTGCGCAGGTTTTGCTTGTTGGCGCGTCGCACCAGGTCGTGCACGACCTGCCCGACCTGTCCGTAGACCTCGAAACCGGGGATGCGCAGCAAACCAATGTTCCCTGGCAACACCCGCAGGCTTGGCAGGCGTGGCGGCAGGATTTCGCCGCGCAGTTGAAACTCGAGGTTTTTTGGGCCGCGTTGCATGCTCAGTTTGACGGCTTTGCCCGAACCTATCGCGGTGCTGATCGCTTTTTGAAAATCCGTGCTGCTGGCAAAGGTGCTCGAGGCTTGCGCGTTCAGGGCGGTCACGCGGTCGCCGCGAATGATTCCGGCACGTCCCGCTGGGCCATCGGCCTGCACATCCGTAATCAGACGGTCGTTCGAGTCCGCGATTTCGTTCGTGATGATCCCGATGCGTGGCGCGTTCGAGCCTTGACCTTGGCGCAGTCGGTTGGATTCGGCACGGGCAGCGGCGGACAGGTAGTACGTGTGTCCATCCTCGAGTGCTTGAATCATTTCGCTGATGATCGGCACGGCGGTCGTGTAGGGGCATTTCTCGCCCTGGTCTTGGCAGGCGCTGGTCAGTTCGGGTTGGTACTGTTGCGAAAAATTGTTCCAATCGGCGCTCGAGTAGCCGTTGTAGTAGAAGGCGATGTAGTACGCGGCTTGGTTGAACAGGTCTTGGGCTGGACTGGCCAGACTGTACCCAGTCAAAACCAGGATCGCGCAGCAGGTGGCGAAGATGCGTTTGAGTTGAACCCGCATCATTTGATCCCTTTGACAATCTCGAGGGCACGTTCGAGCATCAGGTCGCGTCCGGTTTTCTCGAAGGCCACGTGATCGTCGGGTACGGCGATGTCGGGTTTGATTCGGTCTGGGTAGGCGGTCCCATCTGGTCGGAAAGACCGCAGCACGGTCAATTGCAGGGCGCTACCGTCGATCAACTCAAAGAACCTCGAGCCGGTGTTGCCCAGGCCATAGGTGGTTTCGCCGATCACCGGGCCACGTTTGGCGAATTGCACGTCGGCGGCAAACAACTCGGCGCAACTGGCGCTCTGGTCATTGACCAATACGGTCAGTGGTCCGTCCCATTTTGTGGCGCGTTCAATGGCGTACACTTGGCTTTCGCGTCCGTTGGCATCCCTCGAGTACACGATCCCTTTGCGGTAGCCGAGTTCGCCGCCCTCACGTTTGGATTGCGACAGGTGACGGACCTCACCGACGAATGGGGCCACGCCGGAGATGCATTCGGTGGCTGCCCCGCCGCCATCGTCGCGCAAGTCCACGATCATGGCCCGAGCGCCCCTCGTTTTGGCCTGTTCGACCAGCGTGTGCAAGTGCGGGCCAACCTCGTTGAACGTATCAAAGTCGGGCACGATCACGCGGGCAACATCGCCGTAGTATTCGATCCAGGGCAGGCCGTCGTAACCGAAGCTGCGCACTTTAACGCGGGCCTCGAGCGTTTGTGTTTCATTGCGCAGGATCGAAAGGCGCATCAATGGGGCTTCCTCGAGCGCCCGATCCAGCGCCACGAAGAACTGGTCCGGGTCGGCGTTCGGCAGGCTGCGTCCGTTGAAGGCGATGATCCGGTCGCCGCGTCGCACCCCGGCGAGGCTGGCGGGACTGCCCTCGAGCACCTCTTGCACGCGAATATCGGGGGTGCCTTTGATCGGGATCAACCATGCGCCCAGTCCGAGCGGCGCGTTCTCGGCTGTGGGATCGGCGACATACGTCTGATACTCCTCTGCCGCCCAGTACGAGGTGTGTCCGTCCCTGATGTCATCGATCATCGCCGTGATGATCGGCGCGGCGGTCTTGTAGGCGCAGGTGCTCTGTCCTGCGCAGGCCGTCTCGAGTTGCGTTTGGTATTTGGCCTCGAGCGTTTTGAAATCCACGTTTGAATACCCGTGGTAGTTGAAGGTCAGGTAGAAGATCGCCTGATCGAACAAATCTTGGGCCGGTGATGGCGTTGGCGCGGCCAGCGTTAGCCCCGTCAGGGCTGGCGTGGACAATACAAGGCTCGAGACGAAAATCAGCAGTGACTTCGAGGGTTTCAAACGCAACATGGTTCAGTGTAGGGGCTGAACCATGTGGACGCTGTGATTTTCGACATGAAGCTTTAGGGGTCAGGGACACACAAAGCGGTCAGATGGCCTCGAACCGTGATGCCTTGGCATTTCTTTCCTGTTGCAGACCTTCAATTCAATCTGACGATTTTGGCGGTGCTGGGAACGCCAGCGGCATTCAGGGCAAAGAGCATGTAGTACCCAGGGGGTGCAACGTTGCCGCTCGAGGGTGCGGTCACGCTCAGGCTAGTGCCGGTTTTCGTGAAGGCCAGGTTGAGGAAGCGTTGGTCAAAGTTGGTCGAGTGCGTGACCGAGGAAAGTTTGATCAGTGTCACTCGGGCGATGTCTGTTGTGCCGGTCGTGACGGCGAAGCTCGAGTTGTAGGCGATGCTGCTCGGGGCGCTGGCGATGCTTGGGCGTGTGGCTGGCGTACCATCACTGTTCAACAGGTACGGTGGCGTGAAAATCTCGGCGTTCGGGTACGCGGGCGCATCGGCCCCGTCACCACCGGCCGAGAGCACCCGAGCGTCTGGCAGCAGCAGCGCCAGCGAGTGATACAGGCGCGGCTTGGCGGCACTCTTCAGGGTTTTGAACTGTCCGGTCGTTGGATTCCACAGTTCGGTGGTCAGCAGACCTTGGCTGGCATTGTTGAAGCCCGCTCCGCTCGTGCCACCCGTAACCAGCACCGTACCGTCCGGCAGAACCGTGGCATTGTGCTGACGGCGTGCGGCGACCATCGAACCGACCTGGGTCACGACCGGGCTCGAGCCGTTGATATTGATGGTCATGGCGGTGTTGGTTGGTGGGTCCGCGCCGCCGATCAGAACGATCTTGCCGGTGTCATACATCACGGCGTTGCCGAAGGTGCGCCTGCCGTTGCCGTTGTTGTTCGCTGGGTCCACGCGATCCCCGAGCGAAGTCCAGGTTCCTGTGCCCGCCGTGTCCAAGTAGCCCATCGTGGGTTGCGGTCCAACGTTGAAGACCTTGCCGTTTGGCGCTTGGAAGGCCATCGGATACCAACCCTGAGAAAATTTTGCGCCGCTCAGCGGACGGTATCTTCCAGGGTTGGTTTCACCCAGGCTCGAGGTGGTCTGCCAAACTTCGGAGGTGTCGATGTTCGCGCCGTTGGTATCGTTGGTTCCGGCCACGGCGAGCACATCACCGTTGGCGAGCGGCACGCTGCTTGGGTAGTAGCGGGCAATGTTCATGTCCGCCGCTTTGGACCAGGTGCTCGAGCTTGGGTTGAAGATATTGGTGTCTTTCGTGCCGAGTTGTGGCGTTCCGGGTGGTGTTGGACGGATCAATCCACCGATGGTCAACAACCGACCGTCCGGCAAGAGCGAGTGACCGCTGCAAAAGAGTTTCGAGTCCGGGTTGTCAATTCGCACTGGTGTGTCGTTGGCAATCGCATCCCAGAGGAAGGTTTGGGTGCGTTTGTTGGTGTTGCTGCTCGAGTCTTCATCGTAGGCCCAGAAAAGGATTTTGCCATTCGGGAACAGCGCCGCATGAATTGGTGGCACGGGCAGCGGCAGCACATTTGACCACGAGCCCAAAGAGGTGCTGGGCGTTGGGGTGGTCACGGTCACGCTGGCGCTACCACTTTTGCTTGGGTCGGCGCTGCTGGTCGCGGTGATCGTGTACGCACCGGGGGTGCTCGAGGTGAAGCTGTAACCGGTTGCGTTCGGGGTGATCGTGCCGCCGGTCGGTGTGCTGCTCAGGTTCACAAGGCTCGAGAAGGCCCCGGTGCCGGTAACTGCCACCTGCAATTGTGCGGCCTGATTGACCGTGACCTGGTTCGGATTGGCACTGAGCGTGACACCGGTGATGGTTGGATTCGGCGGTGGCAGGTCGGTGACGGTGATGCTGGCCGTGCCGGTCTTGGTCGGGTCGGCGGTGCTGGTTGCCGTGACCGTATACACGCCCGGAGTGGCGGACTTGAATTCGTAACCGCCAGCGGTGAGCGGTGTGATGGTGGCGGTGTTCGGTTGAACCGCCAGTGTAACCGCGCTCGAGAAGGCCCCAGTTCCGGCGACTCCAACTTGAAGCTGCGCGGCTGTATTGACGTTGGCACTGATCGGATTGGCGGTGAGGTTGACGGCCGTGATCGTCGGTGTGACGGTTCCCGAACCGGCCACAACCTCACTGAGGCTGGCGAGCACTTTTTCGCCGTTGTCGATGCTGGCAATACCGAATTGAAGTGGATAGCCATCGTCCAGTTTTTGGGTGCTGACTGAAATCCGCACAGCCTGAGGACCCAAAATCACGCCTTGACGGATGTACTGTGCGTAATCACCGCCGCCGCGCTGCAAAAAGACCTCGGTCGGTCCGACACCTTTGAGTGTGACTCGAGCGGTGTACGATCCGGCGGCCTTGACGCCGGATCGTTGGTTAACATAACCACGGGTGCTCGAGGTGAGTTGATCGAAATCCCCATCGACGTTTGTTTGCACCACGACGTTGCCTTTGGTCCAGACCGGTGCGGCGAAATTGCTGACTTCTGCGAGCAGGTTGGTGCCGGTTGTGGGGTCCGGTGGTGTCGTACCATCGAAGCTGCCCAAGACCATTTCGGCCTGACCCGCGAGCACGTTTTCACTGCTTTGAATGTCGCCGATGCCCATCTGAATACGTTGACCGTCGGCAGGTTTGCTGACCGTGATCGTCACCAAGGCCCCGGCGCTGGTCAGGACAACGTTCTGACGGGTGTAAATCGCGTAACCGCCACCGACGCGCTGCAAGAACAACGAGACCGACCCGGAACCCTTGAGGAAGACTCGAGCACTGTAGGTGGCTGCTGCCGTAGCGCTCGAACGTTGCCCGATGTAGCTGGTTGCGCCGCTGGCTTTCAGACGGCTGAGGTTTGGTGCGAAGTTGGCTTGAACGCTCAGTCCGGGACCTTTGATCCAGGCGCTGACCGACAGGTCATTTGGTGAGACGAGCAGGTTGGCTGGAGCCGCCGCCGGTCGCAGCAGGTCAAAGTTAACCTCTGGCAGGGAACCATCGGTATTGAGCACGAACGGGGCCAAGTCCGGGTTGGTCAGCACCGTCTGGCTCGAGTCCTGAACGGGTGTTGTGCAGGCACTCAATGCAAGCAGCAAGCCAATGGCGATCAATCGGCGGGTCTTCATGTTGTTTCCCCTCCCAGGGACAGAACGTTGCAATAACGCTGTGACCCGTTGCCCAAGTCTTAAGAATGAGTATTATTCAGTTTTAACATTATTTTAAGATGAAGTGAGTCCTCAACGGCCCAAGACTTCCGCACTCGAGGCCACCGTTACTGTTGATGCGGTTGGGTCAGAACTTCAAGCGAGACGGCTCAAACCGCACAAAACTTGAACTTCAGAATTGTAAGGTGCGCTCTTGAGCGCACCGTTGTTGCCTATCATCCTTGTCAGTGTTTTCTTTTTCCGGGCATGGATGCTAAAACTTGAAAGCTCGAGCGCCAAGACTTCCAGTTT
>JANOWZ010000798.1:0-10137 GCA_031418155.1 Deinococcales bacterium | reverse complement strand
TCGGATGTCAGCACCACACGACAGGCGGACCGTGACGCACACTTTCTGCTCGGGCTTTCCGAATTGCTGCGCCTGAGTGAGAATCCAGAAACGCTGCTCGAGAAATCGTCTCGGGCGGTCTGTGAGCACATCGGCGGTTCGCGCTGCACCTTTTTGGAACTCGAGCCGGAACCAGAATTCGGGCATGGCAATGTGCGCAACGAATTCACCAACGATTCGCCCTCAATGATTGGACGGCACGAACTCCTGCGTTTCGGATCGGTGCTTGAGGACCTTCAGGCGGGACGCACGGTGATCGTCAACGATGCCGAGCACGATCCGCGAACGGCGGCAGCCTTTGAATCCACCTACCGGCCCTATGCCCTGAGCGCCTGCATGGTGATCCCGTTGCTGCGCATCGTGCGGGCCAGGAGTGGCCTGCGTCTGGTTGGGCAATTGTCGGTGGGTTCCAAAACGCCACGGGTCTGGAAGCAATCCGAAATCAGGTTGCTCGAGACGGCTGCCGAACGGGTTTGGAATGCACTCGAGCGGGTCCGGAATGAAACAGAGTTGCAACGCAGCGAGGAACGTTTTCGCACGCTGGCCGTGGCAACCTCTCATATCGTTTGGAGCACGAACGCGGTCGGGGAAATTGCGAGTCCACAACCGGATTGGGCCGAATTCACCGGGCAAACCATCGAGGAATACCTGGGTCGCGGTTGGATCGATGCCGTACATCCCGACGACCGTGACGGCGCGATGCAATCCTGGCAAGAGAACCTGGCCCGCAAAGGAACCTACTATCACGAGCATCGCCTGCGTCGCGCCGACGGTCAGTACAGGGATTTGGCCGTGCGTGGCGTACCGATCCTTGATCCAGACGGAACGGTGCGGGAATGGGTCGGTACAATGACCGACATCACCGAGCGCAAACAGACCGCTCGGGATCTCGAGGCTCAGGCTTCGTTGCTGCGCGAACAGGCCGACCTGCTCTCACTCGTCAACGAGACCGTGATCGTGCGCGACCCGCAGGACAACGTGATCTCCTGGAACCGTGCCGCCGAGGAAATGTACGGTTTCTCGAGGGACGAAAGCATCGGTCGCGTGACGCATGATTTGCTCGAGACGCATTTCCAAAGTCCAGAAACGCGGGAATCGGTTCGGGCCATCCTCGAGCGCGACGGCTTCTGGGAGGGCGAACTGACCCACGTGCGCCACGATGGGAGCAGCCTCGTGGTGTTGTCACGCCAAGCGTTGCAGCGCAGAGTCTTGCCGAACGCTCAGGTGGGCGAACCACTGGCGATTCTCGAGGTCAACTGGGACATCAGCGAACGCAAACGCGGCGAGGAAATCCTGCGCGAAAGCGAATCCCGATTCCGTTGGCTCGCCGAGGCCACACCTCAGATGGTCTGCGTTTCGGACACGGCGGGCAAACTGTCCTACGTCAATCAGGCGTACAGCGATTACACCGGCATCAAACCAGACGAGGCCCGAAGCGGATTTCTAGAACTCATTCACCCTGAAGATCGGGATTCGTTCGGAAAAGCGAATCTCGAGGCCCGCAAAAACGGCACGACCCTGCGGCACGAGTTGCGAATTCGATCCGCGAGCAGCGGTCAATACCGTTGGTTCTTGCATCAACTTGTTCCAGCCCACAACCAGAATAGCGAGATCATCTGGTGGTTCGGAACCTCGACCGACATTCATGCGCACAAAGAGGCCGAACTCTCCTTGCTCAAAACCCTTGAGCAACAAAAGCGTTTCGTCTCCGATGCCTCGCACGAATTCCGAGCGCCATTGACCGCCATTCTCGGCAACCTTGGACTGCTCGAACGTTACCCGGACATGCCAAACGAAGACCGCCATGAGGCCATCACCGAGGCGACCCGTGAGGCTGGAAGGCTCGGACGTTTGGTCAGTGAACTTTTGACGCTGGCCCGCAGCGACGCGGGCGTGCAACCAACCCTTGAGGATGTCAACCTGAGGGATGTCGCACTCGAGGCTTGGCGGGACGCGCATCAATTCTCGAACGGTTGCACCCTTGAACAGGGCGTGATCGAACAGGTTGAAGTTGAAGGCAATCGGGATCGGCTCAAGCAACTTGCGCTCATTTTGCTCGATAACGCCCTCAAGTACACGCCTGCCGGTGGCACGGTTCGTCTCGAGTTACAACAAAAGGGAAATCAAGCCGAACTGATTGTGACGGACACCGGCCCCGGCATTGCAGCGGAAGATTTACCGCACGTGTTTGAACGTTTCTACCGCGCTGACCAGTCTCGCACCCACGGATCGGACCCCGGAGGTTCCGGTTTGGGATTGCCCATTGCGCAATCCATCGCGCAAAGTCACGGTGGCGAAATCGGCCTCGAGAATCAGGCCTCTGGTGGAATTCGTGCCGTGGTCAAACTTCATGCCATCGAACGCGATTGACGAGCGGCACAAAAGCATCAGAAAAAATCTGGCTCGAGCGGCAAGGTTTTGCGCAGTACTCAATCAGCTCACGTTCAGCTTGGCTTCCAGCAATATTCAGCACCGAGCGCGATGATCGACCGACTGCATGGACCCTGGGACGACAGCCGCGCATCGCCACAAACAGTCCCGGCCCCCTCCGGCAATCATTGAGGCAAAGCAATGGACCCTGTCACCACACATGTCACCCTGCCCATTCCCGGGAATCGTCTCGACGTGCCACATGCCGAACACCTGACCCGCAAACTCGAGGCCGTTCCAGGTGTGACCTCCGTTTTCATCGGTTTGCAAACAGAGATGGCCTTCATTGTCTACGACCCAAAGCAAGTCGATCTTAAGACTTTAAAAAACTTGATCGGCTGAAAGGCATCGCATCAAATGAACCAGTACAGCAGCCTGCTCGAGTCCATTCCACAATCCACAGCCGAACAACTCGGTCGTTGCGCCAGCACCAAACGAGCCCGGTCGGGCGAAGTGATCGCAACCCTCGGTGAACCCATCGTTGCCCTCGTGGTGAGCGGCTGGTTCCGCCTGTCACGATTCGATCATCAGGGTGGTCAGTACCTGGTTTCCTTGCGCCGCAAAGGTCGGTTCATTGGTCTCGAGTCGGCGGTCGGGGCCGATGTTCCAGCCTCAGAAGTGATTGCGTTCGGACCTGGCGCGTTGCTGACTTGGCCCGCTGATGAATTCGCAGCTTTGGCGCACTCGAATGCCCTGCTCGCCATCGCAGCGGCTCGAGCGATGGCACAACTGACCGAGGAGGAATTCAACGTTCGGCATCGCGCCAAAACCGTCGGGATCGGACCACGAATCGCACAGCTTTTGCTGTTGTACGCCGCCGAAGTTGGCGAAGCAACCGGCAACGGCTACCAAGTGCATTTCCCATTCAACCAGCACGATTTGGCGGAGATTCTCGAGGTGCGCCGCGAATCGGTCAGCACCCGAATCTGTCAACTCGAGCACGCCAATTTGATTGAACGCTGCGGGCGCAATTTGCAGGTCAATGCGCATTTGGCCCGGATTTTTCTCGAGGCCGCAGGATTGCCGGATGATCGGGCTGACCGAGATGAGGTCAGGCGCGAACCGACGCAAACTCGAGCAGATTCATCAAAAGCTCAACGGCCTTCATTCGAGAAGCTGCAATCTGTCCCTGCCTTGACCTGAGCAGTAGACCTGACGCAAATTGCACGCACCTTCGCTTTGTCAATTCCAAGTTGTACCTCCAGCGGATTCACGGACACCTTCAGAGCGCCATGAAGGGTTTTCCTGACGTACTGGATGTCATGCCGTTGGGTGGATGACGTAGTGGTTGATTCTGTATTTGACCAAGCTGATGCTTGACATATATCAATATCGTTATATGATGTTTGCATGGCCCGCAGCCCAACCACCGCAGATGTCTTCAACGCCATTGCCGAAGGCAGCCGCCGCGACCTCATCAACGCCATCGGCGACGGCGAACTGACCGTCAACGAACTCGTCGAAAAACTCAACATCAGCCAACCCCAAGTCTCCAGACACCTGAACGTCCTGCGAAGCGTCAACTTGGTGCTCGTCCGCACCGACTGGCGGCACCGCTGGTATCGCGTCAACGGCCCAGCGTTAAAACCAATCCACGACTGGGTGCGCCCATTCGAGCGCACGTGGAACGCCCGTCTCGACCGCCTCGAAGATTTGCTCAACGAGGTCCAATCCAAGGAGGAATCATGAACAGCAGCGCCACCACAAGCAACCGCTACGGCTCCGCCACAATCACACTGCCATCCGACCTCGAGATTGTGATTATGCGAAAGTTCGACGCTCCCGCCAAACTCGTTTTCAAGGCGTACACCACACCCGAACTGGTCAAACGTTGGTGGGGTTTTGAAACCTCACAGTGGCTCGTCTGTGAAATCGATCTACGTGAAGGCGGACAATGGCGTTACGTGACCCGTGAGGCTGAAGGCTTCGAGATCGCTTTTCACGGTGAATTCCGCAGCATCCAAGCGCCACACCGTTTGGTTTCAACTGAAGTCTTTGAGGGCTTCCCAGACGCAAACGCAGGATCGCTCAACACGATTGTTCTCGAGGAACACGACGGCATTACAACGATGACCATGACGGTTTTGCACACGCAAAAAGAGCACCGGGACGCACACATCGATTCAGGCATGGAGGGCGGAATGCAAGTCTCAATGGATCGCCTCGAGAACCTTGTGCTCGAGCTTGAAAACATGGCCTGAACCGCACAGTCCAACCCACTCACCAGGCAATGGCGGCAACCCTCGAGTCAGGAGAACATCGCGCACTGCGAGGGTTGTCGCTGCCTATTGCAAGATCGAGAGGATACCGATGAACGCTGCGCTTTGGATTCTTCAAATCGTACTGGCAATTATCTTTCTCTGGCACGGTTGGCTATTCGTTTCTCCGCCTACAGAACTGCTTGCGGTCATGAACGCCTTGCTTGCGGGTTGGTTCCGTGTGCTCTTGGGTGTTGCTGAAATCCTGGCCGCCATCGGGCTTGTCTTGCCGAGCCTGACGCGGATTCAACCGTGGTTCACACCGTTGGCAGCAGCGGGGCTGATGATTGTGATGCTCAGCGCCAGCGTGCTTCACTTCTCAAGGGGCGAAACGAGCACGGCGATCACGACAGTTGTTCTGTTCGCGCTGGTGACGGTCGTGGCCTACACGCGCTGGAAGATCAAACCCATCGCTCCACGGGTTACAGCCTCGGCTTGAAGTCTGATCTCACGCAAACGCCAGCAAAAGACCTGCGACCCAATCACCATCTACTTCAAGATTTCCTGGGACAGCAATGGCAATCCATGAAACGCGCAGTAACGCATCACCGCATTCTGAACCCGTTCTTCCAAGGCATCAATCTCCAGGAACGGCTCGAGCAACACTTGCACCCCACTTTTCTTGACCGTCCGTTTCCACGTGCCGACCACCTGACCATCGACGACAATCATCGGCAAGAACACACCGTTTCCACCGGGCACAATCCGTTGGGCGTGCTCCACCATCATGACATCACGACGGTCCTTGTACCCCAGGATGTACTCGTCAAAACCGGGCAGCAAATGCACACCTGATCCCTGCACTACGGACGCTTTTTGAGGACCCTCAGCCCACCAATACTCGAGTCGATCCCGCACCTCCGAAACCAACTGGCTTTGAACCGACTCGAGTCCCGCCCGAGCATCACGAAGCGTCAATCCGGTCCAACCGGCGAAGTCCTGCACCGTGGCCGGACCATGACTTGTGAAGTAGCGTTTGGCCAGTTCTGCGAGCGAATCGTCCCGCGATTGAATCGGTGCGTTCGGAACCCATTCCTCGAGCAGCACAAACGTCTGGTCTTTAGCCTGCCGTGGTCCGAAGCAAATCAGACCACTTTGCGCGAGATGCCAGAGGATGTGATACCCACGTTGTCCCTTCGGGTTGATGCCCGCATTCTCGAGCAATTCGAGCATGGCGGATCGGGTCAAACATTGACCACCGCCGAGCGCGGTTTGAAACAGGTGCTTGCAACGACCTAGGATTGGGAAGTCCAACTCGAGTTGTTTCAACCTCAGGCCATCCGCCGCCAATTTTCGTGGCGCACAGAGTTCCAGCATCCAACGCACGTCTGTTGCCGCAACGAAATGAATGGTGCCGCGCATCGGCCAAGTCAGAACGATGCTGCGTTCGGTGATGGCCTGTTCGACATCGGTTCGCGTCGCCGCAGTGGTTCGCAAGGCCACCGCCCAGAGCGCCTGCCCGTAATCTTGGGCCTGCATTGCGCCCATCCAATGCACCACCTGACCTGGGTGATCGAAGCTCGAGTGATCAATGCTGGGTCGAACAATACGTTGGTGATGCAGGCGTCGATGGGTGAACTCACCGCTGGTCATTTGATCGGTTGAACGTGTCTCGTTCACGGTTGGCCCATCTGGTCAGAGAGGGCGACAACGTGGGTCACAACCCAACGGTGCGGGGAAATCTGCCGTGTGCGCGTGAAACCGTACTTCTCGAAGGCGGCCATCGGGCCAGTGTGCAGGAATGACCCGGACAGCGTGCGGTCATCGGTCTCCTCGGGATAGCCCTCGACCGTGCCACCATATCGGGCAATCTCGGCCAGCGCCCCACCGAGGGCAGCGTCGGCGACACCACGGCGGCGATGGCCTGCGCCGGTAAAAAAGCACGTGATGCGCCAGTGCGGTAGGTCGGTCAGGCCCTTCTCGTACAACCGCCTGCTCTTGACCTCTGGCAGTTCCTCGGTGGAGCCAAACTGACACCAACCCACACACTGATCGCCCGCGAACACCAACGTGGCATGGGCGCGGTTCTCGAGGACAAGCTGTTCCTTGTCGGCCCGGTTTTGCGCCGCCGTGCGTCCTTTGAGCTTGACGTGGAAGCCCATGCACCAGCAGCCGCCCCAGACACCGTTGTTTGCTTCGACCAACCGAGCGAAAGCCTCCCACGTGTCTGGCCCAAGCGGTTTGACGGTGTACTCGATCTTGGCAGCGGTGTTGGTGGCTCGAGTTGAACCACCCGTCAAGATTTTTTGAGCCATTGCATCTCCCTTGCCGAAAGTCACGAGATTTGACACAGCTTGAATGGCCTGCCCTGGCCGCTAAACCAGCGAAAATGTTTTTTCTCAACGGTGGTTTGCAAAAATTCGAAAAACCAAGCTCAGATTTAACGCATACAAATCCACATTTTTCGAGAACCCGAATCGAACCCAGATTGTGGACAACGACTCGAGCGCCCAGCTGTGCTGCTTGTGTTTTACGATGCCTCGTATGCTTGCCTCAGCCATCCCAGCACCTCGGCATCCACCTGTTTTGGATCGGCGATTCGCACCCGATGTGTGACCATCGCATTCCATGAACCGGCCAACTCGAGCCGGTCTGTGGGTGCAGCACCCTTGAGTTTGATGCCGATGTCGAAACGCTCGGCACTTGAGGGTTGCAGGATCGCAAATTTCTTCTTGCCGACCAGCACGTTGACATAGGTCTCGTTCGCCACGGCATCCACGTTGGGGCCGAACGCTTTGAGCTTGGCGATCAGGGCCTCGCAGGTGGCACGCCACACGGTTTTCTTGCCGGAACACAACTTCTCGAACTTCTCGTCGGTGCTGGCTTTGTGGGTGTCAGATTTCAACAGCACAGCGGCGATGGCGTTCGCGTGACCATGACCAAGGCCAAAGTCGCTCTTGAGCCAAGCCACGATCTGGCCATGTTTGGTCAATCCTTTCTCCGTGGCGATTTTGGCGAAATCCTCGGGGGTTTTGCCAGTCTTGGCTTTGATGGTGTCCAGGTAGGCTTGAAATGACACGTGGTACTCCTTTGCTGGTGCCAGGATGCGTGGCAACGTGGACGGACCGTGCGCCGAGTTGGGGGATTCAGGCCAGCCCCAGCGCTCACGTACTGAAGAAGTTGACCAGCACTGGGGCCAGGACATCAGCGGAAACATTGTGTTGCTGTCCCTCGAGCGTGCTGCGCTGCCCGTGCGCCAGCAGTTTGACCATCGCGTCGGCGCTTGGTTGGAAGAACGGCATGCTCGCAGAACCGTTGATCACAATCGTCGGAATCTTGACCTCAGCGACTCGCGCCTCGGGCAACGAGTAATCACCCATGATGATCGCGTCATACTCGAGCGTGTGCGCCAGTGCCTCTTGTGCCGCCCACCACGGTTGGCTTTTGGCGAAGGCGACAAAATCGGCGGGCATCCCGACGACGGTCCCCATGAAAAACTCCGCAGCGGCATCGCGCCGTCCGGCGGCAACCAGATCGTGAAAGGTCTTGGCGGTGTCTGCCGGTGGACGGAAAGCTGGGTCGAGGATGAACGGTGGTTCCCACAACGCCAGTTTGCTGATGCTCGAGAGTTGACGCGCCGCCTCGAGCGCCAGGGCCGCACCGGAGGATGAGCCGTAGAGGCATGCAGATCCTCCGGCTGCGGTCACAACGGCGGCGATGTCTTCAACTTCGCGTTCAACCGCGTAAGGCAGCGTGTCACCACTCGGGCCGCGACCACGCCGGTCGTAATTGAAGACGCTGAAATGCTCGGCCAGCAACGTGGCGAGTGGGGCGTTCGATCCGCGAGCCACCGAGCCGCCACTGACGAGGATCACGGGTGCGCCCTGACCGAGTTGATCGTAGGCGATGCTGGTGCCGTCTTTGGAAGTGACCTGGTTCATGTGCCCTCCTGGAAAAACTGGATGTTGAGTTTGCGATGACTCGAGCGTTCACATCTCCTTGACCATTTCGACCAGTTGATCCAGGCAAATACCCCAACCGACATGGAAGCCCATCTCTTCGTGTTTTTGACGTGAAGCTTCGTCTTTGTGCATGGCGAGCGCCGAGTATTTCGTGCCCGTTCCGTGCGGCTCGAGCGTGATGACTGCTGTGAAAAATGGGTTTTCTGCGGGCCTGAAATCCGGGCCGAGCGAATCGGTGAACACCAGTTTTTTGTTTTCGATGATCTCGAGGTAACAACCGATGTTCGGAAAGTCCTGTCCCTCTGGTGAACGCATGGTGGTGCTGCAAATACCGCCGGGACGCAGGTCAACTTCGCAATGCACGGTGGTCCAGGGTCGTGGGGCGAACCACTTTTTCAGGTGTTCCGGTTGCGTCCAGGCTGCCCAGACGATTTCGGGTGCTACATCGACAATACGCTCGAGCAGCAGGTCGGTTTTGGGATTCATGGTGGTTCTCCTTTGGTGTATTGAGGCTTCATCTGGCTGGGGCGGTTTTGCTAAACAACTCCTCCCTGAAGGCTCGAGTTTTTGACGCACTTCAACGGTCTCGTCACAGTCTTGCGACCGGTGCGAATGGGTTGGAATGGGTGATTAGTTTTTGGGTTTCTCGGATTCTTTTTTCAAGTCCAACAGGTAAGCATCCAGTTGATCCAAACGTTGTTCCCAAATATTGCGTTGTGCCAGCAGCCAGCCCTCGAGTTCTTGCAATGGTTGCGGCTCGAGTTCAAACGTTCGCACTCGGCCCGATTTTGTGGATCGAACCAACCCGCAATCGGAGAGCACTTCAAGGTGTTGCATGAATGACGGCAACGCCATTTGGAATGGTGCGGCCAGTTCGCTGACAGCGCTGGGACCCTGGCTGAGTCGTTCGATCACGGCGCGACGTGTCGGGTCGGCAAGGGCTTGGAAGACTTGGTTGAATGCAGCCTGTTGGTTAGGCATGTACCTAACTATAGTGATCGTTCGTATTCTTGTCAAGTCACATTTTTTAATTTGAATTACGGCTGTTGCAAAACGAAAAATGACGAGGGGAACCAGTGCACGCATGTGACAAAAGTCAGGGGCGCGCACCTGGTCGGCAATGTTTGACCTGGCCAACCCATCAAAAATCGCTGAATTCAGTTGGTGATACCGCGAGATCATCCCAAACGAACAGCTTGTTTCAAGCGAAGTTTTTGAGGCCATGCCCGATGGGGAATCCGTCAACACCATCGCTTTCAGCGAATCAAACGGGCGCACAACCATGACGATGCTGGTGCAACACTCGAGCAAGGCCGACCGTGACGCGCACATCAACTCTGGAATGGAAGCCGGGATGCAAACCGCGATGGACCTGCTCGAGCAGGTGGCCGTCTCGTTGGGCTGAGCCAATCGCACCCAAGGAGGAGATCATGGCAAACAACGCAACGAAACCAAACCCCGACCTCGAGCGCCCGAATCGTCTGGTCGGCACCGGGCAGGTCTCTGGC
>JANOWZ010000797.1:0-2568 GCA_031418155.1 Deinococcales bacterium | reverse complement strand
CTTACGGCGACATGATGAAGTTCGGCATCGTCGATCCAGCCAAGGTCACGCGCACCGCCTTGCAGAACGCCGCCAGCATCGGCGCGTTGATCTTGACGACCGAGGCCGTGATTGCCGACCGTCCCGAGAAGGCCCAAGGCCCAGCCATGCCAGCCGGTGGTCCCGGCGGCGGCATGGGTGACATGGACTTCTAAGCAAACAGAAATCGCTAGTCGAACTCGAGCATCGAAATTTTCGATGCTCGAGTTTTTCTTTCGCTTCTACTCAATTTCAATTGCTTTCGCAGGATGTACATTTACGTCGCTCGAGAAGTGACCCTCAGCGGTTTGTTTGACGTTCCTGCGCTTCGGCATAACGCGCACCATGAATCGTGATTTGCGCAGCCGCAAGCTCAATCTCAGCCAAATCCTCAGGTGTGAGTTCCACCACGGTCACGTTCTCGAGCATCCGTTCCATCCGGCGCGTTCCAGGAATTGGAACAATCCACGGTTTCTGCGCGAGCAACCATCCCAACGCTACCTGAGCGCTTGAGGCTCCCTTGCATCCCGCGATGCTCGAGAGCAGGTTAATCAAGCCCTGATTGGCCTGCCTGTTTTCGGCACTGAAGCGAGGGATAGAGTTGCGAATGTCCACCGTGTCGAACGTCGTCTGCGCGTCAATCGCTCCGGTCAGAAACCCCTTCCCCAACGGACTGAACGGCACGAAACCAATCCCAAGTTCCTCGAGCGTTGGCAGGATTTCCTCTTCCGGTTTTCGATACCAAAGCGAATACTCGCTTTGCAGCGCGGTCACGGGTTGCACCCCATGGGCGCGGCGAACCGTTGATGCTGCCGCCTCCGAAAGCCCAAAGTGCTTGACTTTGCCCACCCGAATCAGTTCCTTGACGGTTCCGGCCACATCTTCAATCGGAACGTTTGGATCGACCCGGTGTTGGTACAGCAAGTCGATACAATCCACGCGCAAGCGTTTGAGTGAGCCTTCCACGGCTTTCCTGATTTGCTCCGGGCGACTGTTGAGACCCATGTTTTTGCCGGTCGCGTCAAATTCAAAAGCGAACTTGGTGGCGATCACCACCTGGCCCTTGAATGGCTCGAGCGCCTCGCCGACCAGTTCTTCATTGGTGAACGGCCCGTAGACTTCGGCGGTGTCGAAGAAGGTCACGCCATGTTCGACGGCGGCACGAATGATGGCGATGGCTTCGGGTTTGTCCAATGGCGTGTCGCGGCCAAAGCTCATGCCCATGCAGCCCAAACCGAGCGCGGAAACCTCGAGATTGCTGCTGCCAAGTTTGCGTTTTCGCATGGACATCCCTCCAAAGTGAACCGAGATCGACTTGGAATTTTTCTGAGCATATTATCAAGTAATTCACGGCTCGCACGTTCTGGTGACGGCGTTTGCGTCAGAAATGAACAGGCAATGCCTCAAGTCTTGAGCTTGCAAAAAATACGAACGTGTTTTAAATTAATCCATGCCTCGAGCCAGCAGCCGCGAACAAATCCTTGAACGCGCCGTGCAACTCGCCAGCGTTCATGGACTCGAGGGTTTGAGTATCGGTGCACTCGCAAAAGACATTGGCATGAGCAAAGGTGGAATTTGCGCCCACTTTCACGCCAAGCTCGAGTTGCAATTGGCGACCGTTGAACGGGCTGCGCAAGTGATGCAAAACGCAGTCATCGTTCCGAGTTTGAAGGCCGCACCCGGCAAGGCCAGACTCGAGGCTTTGGATGCTGCCTGGTTCAATTACCTCGATCAGCGCATCTTTTTGGGCGGTTGCTTTTTCACGAATGCTGTTCTGGAATTGGATGGACTCGAGTTGCCAGAGGTTCGTGAGGCCGTAACCACACGATACAATCGCTTGCTGGATTTCGTCGAAAAAAACGCTCGAGAGGCGATTGCGAAAAATGAATTCCGATCCGACCTCGAGACGAATCGATTTGCGCTCGAATGGATTGGTGTGAAACTCGGCGCGATTCTCTGGCGCGGATTGGCTCGGGAAAACAATCTGGCGCAAGAAGCCTCGAGTGCATTGCTTCGGCGCGTCTCGAATCGAAAAATGAGCACATAGAAAATACGAACGTGTTTAACATTCAGGAGGTTTTTATGAACCCAGCCATGACCCAATCCGAACTCGTTCAAGCACTCGAGGCACGACACAAACAAGTTGGTGACTTCTTCTCGAGCTTGCCCGAAGCAACCCTGCTCGCTGAGACGGCTCCCAAATGGAATCCGGCGCAACACCTGATCCACCTGATACGGGCCAACTCGAGAATCGCCCAAGGATTTCAGGCACGGGATGCCCTGCCGAACAACGACTCGGGCCAAGTCAGAAGCTACGAGGTTGTGCGTGAGACGTATATCGCTGCGCTCCAGCAAGCCCCACGTGAACTGCTCGACAAGAACGGCGCAGCCGTGCAAGTGGAAGCCAACTCGAGTCAACACCAGATTCTTGAAGCTTACCAGCAGGCCGGAACCGGCTTGAGACAAGCCATGCAAACCTGGACCGAGGCCGACTTGGATGCCAAAGCCATGCCGCATCCTTTGCTCGGATTGCTCAGCGTGCGTGAAATG
>JANOWZ010000796.1:0-3793 GCA_031418155.1 Deinococcales bacterium | reverse complement strand
GTACATCAGGTCGTAGGTGCGTTTGGAGTAATGCGACAAATCCTCTTTCGCCACGTCCAAAATTTGAATCCGATCTCGAGACAGGCCCACGCTTTGCCACCACTCGAGCCGAGCGTTCAACCACGTCTCGTGCCATTCCTCGTCCGTGCCGGGGGTGCAGAAAAACTCGAGTTCCATCTGTTCAAATTCACGCACGCGAAAAATGAAATTGCGCGGCGTGATCTCGTTGCGGAAAGACTTACCGATTTGCGCGATGCCGAACGGGAGTTTTCTCGAGGTGGAGTCCACAACGTTCTTGAAATTGACGAAGATGCCCTGCGCAGTTTCGGGCCGCAGGTACGCATACGAATCCTCGTCCACAACCGGGCCGACCGTGGTTTTGAACATCATGTTGAAGAGTCTCGGCGCGGTCCAATCACCGGGCTTGTTCTCTCCCGGCTCGAGCACGCGGTTTGATTTCAGCACCGTTGCCGCATCGCTGTGCGCCAACAATGCCGCGACCATCGCCGAGAGATTGTTCTCGACCTCGAGCGTCGCTGCCAACTTCTCGAGGACTTCCGGCGTTTGGTCTTTTAAGAGATGATCCAAGCGATAGCGCTTTTTGGATTCCTTGTTATCCACCAACGGATCGGTGAACGTCGCCTCATGACCCGAGTGACGCAAGACCATCTTGTGCGTCAAAATGCTCGCATCCAAACCCTCAATGTCATCACGCTCGTAAACCATCGAACGCCACCAGGCGGCCTTCAAATTGTTCTTGAGTTCCACACCCAACGGCCCGAAATCATACGTGCCCTGCAAGCCACCGTAAATGTCGCTACCAGGGAAAATAAAACCACGGCGTTTGCACAACGAAACCAATTCATCCATCGTCACGGCGGGCATGGTTGCCTCCAACGTGCCCGAGAAGTTGGATTGCGCCTACAAAAAAACAGGCGGCCTCTCGAGCCACCTGGGGACGCAAAAATGCGCGGTTCCACCCCAGTTCCTCGAGACCGTGTTCTCACGGGGATCACTCGAGACACTTTAGACCAACCTACTCCCCGCTGCCTTTGGCGCAATTCGTACCGTCTGGCTCACACCGTCCCAGACTCGCTCGAGGTCGTGACTGCGTTACTCCTGCGGATCAACGCAAACGTATTGTGCCTGAAGATCGGCTCGAGATCAAGGGTTTCGGATGTACGCCAACCTGTTACTTCGTTGGTTTTTTGCAATTTGGCGGGGAAAGTTCTTTAGCCCTGGCGATGGCTTTCTGTAATGGCAACACGTGATACTTTGCGCGTTCTTCATCGGTTGTTCGTGGATCGACAAGGTACAAACGAAAGCACTCGCCATTCCAACCACTTACGTACTGCGTGCCAAACTTTTGGGCTTTTGAACTGTTTTGCAAAGCACGATCCAAGGTCGCTGCGTACAACCAGTATGGGTCTTCATAGCGAGAATCAAGCTTTTGACCAGTTGGCGTGAGTTTCATCGCCAAAGTCGCCATTTTATTGGCGAGCATGAACAACGGCACGCAATCACCATGTTGGAACACCAAACCAATGTTGGCAAAATCATTCGCTGTGACGGCTCGAGGAATCAATGGCATCAACGCTTCACGGCGTTTCTGATCCTCAAGCACTGCTTTACTATCCAACGGTTTTTGACGCGCCGCTTGGTCTGCATCAACAATGGCTTGGATACGTTTTGAGATGGCCTGATCGGGTTTTGCTTTGGAGATATCTGTGGGAATTTGCAGATTCTTCAACGATGGTAAACATTTTCTGATCATCACTGCGCCCGGAGGCAAAACAGGATTATCAGCCATGCCTTCTGGAATTGGATTTGGCTTGATTGTTTCTGACAGTGCATCAGGCACGAAAGGCTCGAGCCTCACGCCAGATTGCGCCAAAACGACACCCAACAAAAACACTGCAATGATGCTGGCTCGGGTCATGGCGAATGATACATGACCTCATGTGAATTGGCCTTCGTGACTCAAATCTCGAGATTCAGGATGCTGTCAAAATCACTGGCGCATTCCGCGTCACTCTTGATCGTGTGCTCGAAATGCGCGGCGGTGCTGCCGTCTGTTGTGCGAATCGTCCAACCGTCATCATCGGTGAACACCTGGCTCGAGATCATGCGCTGGGTGTCCAAAACTCGAGGTCTTGGAATGCGGCAAGATCACGGTAGTTGAAGGTCCAGATGGGTACGTCTTGCTGCATGGTCACGAGGGCAACGGCGGCATCCTCGAGACTGCCGTTCCAGCGTGGCATGCTGTTGACGATGTTTTCAAGCTCGATCAGGTCCATGTCATTCAGGTAAATCACCTCGAGCGAGTCGAGCATGGCGCGTAACGCTTGAACGGCTTGGGCGCGGGTGGCATCATAGAGCAGTCTTTTGTAAACCTCGAAAACAATGGGTATCGGTATGAGCAGTCGCGTACCGGTCATGGTAAAATTCTCGAATGCTTGCACACAGAGCGCGTGTTGGGCATCTTTGAATTTGAACAGCGAAATCAGCGGTCCGGCATCCAAAACCAGTTTTGCTGGGTTCATTGGCTGAGGTGACGATCAAGCACCACTTGATCTTCGGGTTGTAGGTCTTCGCGTTTCGGGCGTTTGCTGTCTTTGACGAATCCGGCTAGGGCAAGCAATGGTTTCAAATCTCGAGGTGTGCCAAACCGTCGGAGTTTCATTTCGAGCAGTGCTTGAATCACACCGGATGCGGTTTCGTTTGGGTGTTCACTCAGGTACGCCTCGAGTTTGGTTCCGAGGTCATCGGGAAGGAAAATCGTCTTTCTCATGGGTATGACTTTATCATACTTTTGCGTTAGACGAGTCGCCGATGGTAATTCACTTGCCCCAAATGCCAGTTCAAATGTCCGTACAAATGAGTCAAGAAATACCCGGTGGTCATCGGGTATCCCAGCACCTCGAGCGCGTACGGTTTCTCGAGGTCTTCAACGTTCAGTGATGGCAGAACCCGCTCGAGCATGGCGATGGTGGCCTGAACCATCGCAATCAATTCGGCTCGAGGCACGTCGGACCGTGAAAATTCTGCTTCCCGATCACGCACAAACACGAGATTTCCAAGCACCTTGCCGACGAACATGTTCAGGTTGCCGTGAAGGTGCAAGACAAGATTGCCTGCCGGATTTTTAACCTCACCGGCCCGAGTCCAGAGCTTGCCTTCATCCGTGTACGCCTCGAGTTCTGCAATCAGTTTCTCAAGGTCGCGCTTGAACAGGGCCATCAGGTGTTCAGTCATGAGCACAGTTTATCAACCTCGGGCGCGATTGAGATTGACGCTCGAGGTTTTGGTCAGGGCTTACGCATATGGCTTTTAAAGACCCGAGAATCTTGTTTTTGAATCGAAGCCGAATCAGGGCGAACATGGAGTTCGCCCCTACCAGACAACGTTTTGCGTAGGAGCGAACCCTGTGTTCGCCCTTCCCTCGAGACGGAATCGACGTTAAATTCCCTGAAAATCGTCCATATGCGTAAGCCCTGAGGTTTTGGTTCACCCTGTCCTGCGATTCTGGTTTAGTCGCGGTTTCGACTGGTGCTTGATCGAGGGTTTGCGCGAAAACAACGTATCCAACCTGAGCTCAAATTTCGCTTCACCGGCTGGCTCGAGCAGGCGAGTCGGTCGGGTGTCTTCCCATTGTTCGCGCAGGTTGCGCAGGGAGCGTTGCAGTTGCAGGTTCATCATTGGGTCAAACATGGTCTGCCTCCTTGGTGATCTCAGATCACGGGGTCAGCGTAGAATCACAGCGATAAATGATCGTTATTTGGAGCGTGAAATG
>JANOWZ010000795.1:0-2181 GCA_031418155.1 Deinococcales bacterium | reverse complement strand
TCCAATGGCTCAGGTTAGAAGGTCGGAATTACCAATCCGTTACCGATCCGAGTGGTCTTGCGTCAAGGCTTTGTAATGCCTTGGTAATAGCGAAACGCGAATCTACAACCCAGGCGAAGCCGCACCATCAAACGTGCTTCGCAGGAATGACTCGAGCCAAACACGCTCGAGTTCTGCCAGGAGGTTCATCCATGAAACTTGTTGTCATCGGAGGGGTCGCTGCCGGTCCGAGCGCCGCCGCCAAAGCCAAACGCAGCAACCCGGACCTTGAGGTCACGGTCTTTGAACGTTCCGGTCACGTCAGTTTTGGTGCCTGCGGTTTGCCCTACGTGATCGCTGGTGACGTGCCACGCTTTGAGGATTTGATCGCCAGAACCCCTGAAGCATTCGCCAAGCAGGGCATCAAGGTCCTGACCCGGCACGAGATCACGAAGGTCGATTACGCGGGCCGTCAACTCGAGGTTCGGGATCACCTCGAGAACCGCACCTTCAACGAATCTTTTGACAAGCTCGTGATTGCCACTGGAGCCAATCCGATCAAACCCAAACTCGACGGTATCAACCTCGAGCACATCTTCACCTTGCGTGACATTGAGGACGGTGAAGCAATCCAACGCGCCATTCACGAGACGAAAAAGATCAGGCCGCAACCACGGGTCGTGATCGTCGGTGGTGGTTACATCGGGCTCGAGATGGCCGAGGCGTTTCAAAAGCGCGGACTGCACGTGACGGTGATCGAAAAGTTACCGCACGTCCTCGGGTACGTCGGTCAAGAAATCGCCCTGAAAACGCTTGAGGAACTTGGACGGCACGGTGTTGAGGTCCTGCTTGGGCAGCAGGTCACGGGTTTGAGCGGTACGGGCCGGGTCGAGAAAGTTCACACCTCGCATGGCGATCTCGAGGCGGACATCGTGCTCTTGGCGCTCGGGGTGCAACCCAACTCGGGGTTAGCCTCGAGCTTCGGTGTGGCACTGACCCCGTTTGGTTCGGTGCAAGTCAATGACCGTTGTGAAACGAACCTGCCTGAAGTGTACGCGGCGGGCGACCTGACCGAAGTGCATCACATCGTCAGTGGACGACACGCTTACGTGCCGCTTGGCAGCACCGCCAACAAGCAGGGCCGGGTGGTTGGCACGAACGTCGCTGGTGGCTGCGCGACTTTCGCAGGTGTGGTTGGCACCGCAGTCTCCAAAGTCTTCGATCTCGGTGTGGCCGTGACTGGCCTGAGCGAACTCGAGGCCGCGATGATGGACCTCGAGACGAACAGTGTGATCGTTGAGGCACCAGACCAAGCACATTACTATCCTGGATCGAAATTGTTGACGGTCAAACTCTTGTACCAACCCAAGGACGGCAAACTTTTGGGGGCGCAAATCGCTGGTCAGATCGAGGCGGTCAAACGCATCGATGTGATTGCCTCGCTGCTGCACCGTGGCGGCACGGTGGAAGACCTCTCGAGGTTGGACCTCGCGTATGCGCCACCTTTCTCGCCGGTTTGGGACCCGTTGTTGGTGGCTGCCAATCAAGCGTTGTAAGGTCCAAAACGAATGCTCGACTGAGGCCGTTCGCAAGTTGGGCGGCCTCAATCAATCCGACCTAAACGGCAGTACGAACCAACAGCAATGGCAGACTCGAGAGGTGCGCCACACGTTCAGCCACGTGTCCAAGCAAGGCGTGCGAATGATCCGGTCTGGCGCTGTGACCGTGAGCGCCAAGCACAATCAGATCTGCGTGCTCATCATGGGCAACCCGCAAGATCAGATCGGCGACGCGATGACCTTCGGCATCGTAAATCAAGCAGCGGGTTCGCGGATGCGAAAAACCCTGAAGTGACTGGTCGCGCAATCGCTCGAGCGCTCGAGCGATCACCACTTCGCCTTGACGGTGCAATTCGCGGGTGGCGACATCCAAATCCAAACCAACATAAGTTCCAATGACATGTTCATCAGGAATTGAAAGGCTGGGTACGACGTACAGCAAGAGCAATTCCGTCTCGAGCCCTCGAGCCAGGTTCTCGGCGTGCTCGAGTGCGGCGTCACTTTCGGGGCTGCCATCGATGGGGATCAGGATCGAACGGTACATGTGACCTCCTCGAGACCAACGCAATGAAGCAGTCGAATCATCGGATTCAGCTTTGAGGCTTGAGAAAAGTGTAGTCCAAAGTTGTTACCGACGCATTAC
>JANOWZ010000794.1:0-1739 GCA_031418155.1 Deinococcales bacterium | reverse complement strand
TCGGGGATGCAGTTTTTTGTCCCGCCGGAACAGCAACCGTTGCGTTGGTTGCGCCTGCTCTCGGGCCTGACCTTCACCAGCGGTCTGCATTACGTGACGTACTTCCCGGTAGAACTGAACGGCCCATTGTGGAGCATCGGTTTCGAGGCGATCTTTTACGTGGTCATGCCGTTGTGCATGATCGGCCTGTTCACGTTGCGCCGACAGAAACCCGGTTCAATGCTGATCGGCACAGTCTACTGGCTGACCATCCTGATTGCCGTGATGCTGGCCCAAGAATGGATGATCCGCAACGCCATTCCCGAAAGCGGCGGTCGCGGCTGGGAGCACGGGCTGGTCGGCGGCGCAAAATGGTGGTTCCCAAATTACAACCCGATTGGCTTTTTTGGTCATTACACCATCGGTGTGCTCAGTGGCGGCGGCATCGCCTGGTGGCAGGCCCGCGCCAAACGCCTCGAGCGTCCCGCCCAACACCTGATCTTTGACGCGCTCGCCCTGACCTCGAGCGTATCGATTCTGGTCCTGATGTACACCTACCACAGCGTTTCATCGTCTTACGCCTGGAGCATCGGGGCGCAACCCGCCGCCTTCCCGTTCTTCACGGTCATTGTTGGCCTGCTGATCGCATCGTTACCGTTCAGCAAGTTCACCTGGCGCATCTTCGACACGCGATTTTTGAAATACACCGCCAAGATCAGCTTCAGCCTGTTCCTGTGGCATCACCTGGTCCTCGAGATGATCTGGTTGTTTCACGATTTTCGTTACAGTCGCGGCGGTGGCCTGCCAGACCTGAACGCCTGGGCGTGGATCAGCGTCGGGGCGGTGCTGCTGATTTACCTGGTGGCCGACCTGTCGTACCGGTTCATTGAACGCCCGTTCCTCGAGCGCGGCAAAACACGTGAGCAGCGCCCCGTGAGCGCAGGTGTCATTCGCAGCGAAGCCACCCAGACGATTTGAGCTTGACTCGAGCTAGACCGCTCAGAATCTAACGCGAGCTAAACTGCTCGACCCGTGACCGCACCGACTGCATTGAGCAACTCGAGTTCGGTGAACGGTTTGATCAGGTAGCGCAAGCTCGAGAATCGGGCACGCCAACCCAATCGGGGTTCTTCGCGGACGATGGCGATAATCGGTGTGTGGTTGCGACCTTTGACGGCCCGCAAGATTTTCGCACCCTCCGCCGGATCGGGCCACTCGAGCAGGATCGTGTTTGGTCGGTACGTGCCGAGCAGGACTTTGGCCCGCTCAAGGTCTGGGGCAACCATCACGCGGTAGCGTTCTCGGGTTAACGCGAGCGTGGCGAGGCGGCGCACGGTTTGTGATTCGGAAACGATCAGCACCCACGGGTCTTCGGGTTTGACGGTGGCCTCTTTCAAAATCCCGTTCTCGTGTAGCAGGTACAACTGGCGGTACGTTTCGCCCTCAGGAATGTCCAATTCTGCGGCGATGCTGGCGGCGGTGCGCATCCCATCGATCAAGTGCAGCAACTCCCACTGCCCAACGGAAAGCTTGACGTTGCCATCGCTGCCTGGAGCTTTCGCGGTCAACTCGAGGACGGCATGCGGTTTGACCTGCCCGCGACGCCATTCGTCGAGGCGACGGGTCGATTCCATCAGCAGGCCTTGCGCATCCATCGTGTGCGGTGTCGGCACTTGCGAGGAATCCGCGCCGCGTTCTTTGAAATTAAAGCGGGCTCGAGGGTTGTCACTCCAGACCAGCATCTCGATCATCGCGTCCAA
>JANOWZ010000793.1:0-3695 GCA_031418155.1 Deinococcales bacterium | reverse complement strand
GCGATTCCGGGCCTCGAGAAAACCATTCAAGAATTGCTGGCCGAGAAACCAAGCGCCAACTGAATCGGCTGGACTGAATCAGGCATAAGCCTCGAGCCGGTTTGTTAGACTCACTCCAATCATGTTTGAACCCCTTGCGTTTCAACTCAGCCTGCTCGAGAAAATCCTGTTCGTGATCGTTGGCGGCGCATTCGGCAGTCTGGCCGCGCTGAATTTTTACAAGATTTACCAGGCGATCATGCGGGCCAAATCTGACAGCGATCAACGCTTCGACAACCTGACCTCGAGAATTGGCGCGGCGATCTGGAATGGTTTAACGCAAACTCGAGTTTTCCGAGATCGCTTCTGGGTCTCATTGCTGCATTCGGGAATCTTCTTCGGGTTCACGTACTATTTGCTGGTCAACATCGTTGATGGTCTCGAGGGATTCTTCGGCTTCGAGGTCAAATCGGACACTTGGTACACCGCGATTTACAACATCACCGCCGACCTGTTGACGTTCGCCATTTTGCTCGGCGTGATCGGCTTGGCGTACAGAAGATTCAAAACGAAATCCGGCGCTCGGGCTTTCAGTTTCAACCCACGCACATTGTTGCACGACGCGATCAACAACGGAAAAATTCCAAACGATTCGCGCATCGTCTCGAGCTTCATCGCCTTTCACGTCGGGATGCGATTTCTCGGCCAAGTTTTCAAAGTCCTCGAGTCCGGTCCGGACTGGTTCCAACCGTTCGCCACACTCGTTTCAAACGCCATTCATCTGGTCGGCCCGAACGAAACCTTCATCACCGTCATGCGGCACGTGACGTTCTGGGGAGCGCTCGGCAGCATCCTGGTTTTCCTGCCTTACTTCGCCCGCAGCAAACACATTCACATTGTCACCGCCATGCTCAATTACGCGCTCGAGCGTCACGCGAATGACAAGTTTGTGGGCTCTGGCGTACTGCCGGCGATGAGTTTTGAAACCGAACAATTTGGGGCCAGCAAACTCGAGGAATTGTCCTGGCCGCGAATGCTGGACGCTTACGCCTGCATTCAATGCAACCGCTGCCAAGATGTCTGCCCAGCAAACGTCACCGGTAAGGCACTCTCACCAGCCGCGCTCGAGATCAACAAACGCATGGAATTGAACACGCTGATCGGTGGACTGTTCGACCTCAAACCTGCGTTCCTGGCTGGAGGCTCGAGCCCGCGTCCACTACTCGAGTTCGCCATCAATCCCGAAAGCGTTTGGGCCTGCACCACCTGCGGAGCCTGCATGGAAGTCTGCCCGGTGCAAGACGAACAAATGCTCGACATTATCGACATTCGCCGCGAACAAGTCATGATGCAAGGCGAATTTCCCAAGCAATTGCAAACCGCGTTTAACGGCATGGAACGCCAAGGCAACCCGTGGGGCATCTCGAGCGACAAACGTATGGAATGGGCCGACGGACTTCGCGTACCAACCATTGACGAGAATTCAACGCCAGATGTTCTGTACTGGGTTGGTTGCGCCGCCAGTTACGACCCGAGTGCGCAAAAAGTCGCTCGAGCTTTCGTGCAATTACTTGACGAGGCGGGCGTGAATTACGCCGTGCTTGGCAAGAAAGAATCTTGTACCGGTGACACGGCACGACGCGCCGGAAACGAATATTTGTACGTCGAAATGGCGAGCAAAAATGTTGAAACCTTAAACACCGTCAATCCCAAACTGATTGTCGCCACCTGCCCGCACTGCATGAACAGCATCGGCCACGAATACAAACAACTCGGCGGGGATTATCAGGTCATGCATCACACCCAATACCTCGAGCAATTGATCAATGACAAACGCCTCGATGCGATTCCAAATTTGGACGGTGCGATCACGTATCACGATCCATGCTATTTGGGCAGGCACAACGGCGTGTATGACGCGCCTCGAGATGTGATTCAAAGCATGGGCCTCGAGATTCTGGAACTCGAGCGTTCACGCGATAAGAGCTTTTGTTGCGGTGCGGGCGGCGCTCAATTCTGGAAAGAAGAAGAAGAAGGCGAGATGCGCGTCTCGAGCAACCGCTTCAAAGAGATTCAAGCGCGACTGGACGGCGAACCCGCGAAGACTGTGGCGGTCGGTTGCCCGTTCTGTAAATCCATGCTCGCCTCGAGTCCAGAAGCGAGTGACAGCGGCGTGCAAATCAAAGATGTGGCCGAACTGGTGCTCGAGAATTTGCAGAAAGGAAAAATGCAGGTCGGCTCGAGCAGGCGCGTGGATGTTGGTTTGAGCGGGGATTGAATTCATCCCTCTAGCGGTTCAATCCGGTTCTGGATCGATCTCAAAACGTACCGCATTAATTTCAGTCATTCCATTCAACCACGCTTTGGAGATTCGGTGTCCACCGTCCATCAAGAAGCCTTCAGCCGACAAGATGATCGGGTATGACAGGTCGGCCTGAAAGATGCGTTGCGCATGGCGGGCCACGGCTTTGCAAGTCGCATCCTCGAGCGTGAAAAACCAGCAGTTCTGCTCGAATTCTTTGATGCTGCCGATCTCCACGGTGATGATCGGTAAATCTTGGCTGAGTTCCCAGAGTCGTTGTGTCCACCAGTAGTACCGGCTTTTTTCTGTCATCCTCGAGTGTTTTTCTGCCATGTTGACAGCGTATCGTATGAGCAATGATACCGCCGATCCCACACTTGTACGTTCATGTTCCGTTCTGTCCGAGCATCTGCCCGTATTGCGATTTTCACATCCTCGAGCGCCGTGCCGGTTCGGTCGAGGCGTTCTTGCGCGAACTCGAGCGTGATGCGGCAGAACTCGAGCACATGTATGGTCGCAGCGAATTGCAGACGGTTTATCTGGGCGGTGGCACGCCATCGTTTTTGCGCGACGCGGAAATTTCAAAACTGGTCGAAATCATTCGCACGCAATTTGGTTGGGCCTCGCATGAAGCCACGCTCGAGGTCAACCCTGGAACCGTGACCAAAGCCCGAGCGCAACTCTGGCGCGACCTTGGATTCTCTCGGGCGAGTTTGGGCGTGCAAAGCACGCAGGATCACGTGCTGAAATTCTTGGGCCGCACGCATGATTCACGGCAAGCATTCAATGCGCTCGAGATTTTGCTCGAGACTGGATTTCGTGTTTCTGCCGATGCGATCACGGCGGTTCCAGATCAGGATGTCGAACGCGATCTTCGCGCACTCGCGGGCCTCGGGCTCGAGCACATGAGTTGTTACACACTGACCATCGAGGAAGGCACACCGTTCGCGCGTCAAGGCGTGAGCGTGCGCGAAGAGGACGAGGAACGTTCGCTCGAGTTGGCCGAAAACATTTTACTCGAGTACGGCCTGCAACGGTATGAGGTTTCCAACCATGCGAAACCCGGTTTTGAATCGCGGCACAACATCGCCTACTGGCAGAACCGATTTTGGTACGGCCTTGGGCCTGGAGCGGCGGGACATTACCCAGTCGTTGGCGAGACAAGCGAAAACATTGTCTCGAGGCGGCGCACCAATCCGCACTTTCAAACCTGGCTCGAAGGTTCACGTGGCGAAATCGAAGACGTGACCCGCGAAGGATTCATCACCGACGGTTTGTTCTCCGGCCTGCGCATGAAACGTGGCGTGGACTTACGTGACCTCTCAACTCGAGCGGGCCTTGATGCGTTCACGCATTTCAAAACCCAATTTGATTCACTGCAATCTCGAGGCTTGCTCGAGTTTGATGGGGATGT
>JANOWZ010000792.1:0-1975 GCA_031418155.1 Deinococcales bacterium | reverse complement strand
CAGTGTTGGCATGTCGGCAATGAAATCCATTGAAACGGCATTGCCTCCGAAATCGAGAAATCCACTGTGATCATCGAACGGCACGCCGCCACGCAATTCGGCGCGGATGGCGGGATCGGCAACGGCGGCACGGACTTGTTCAGGCGTGACATCATCTGGGAATTGTGCGAGCCAAAGTTTCGGGTGCGCCGGAGCCCACAAAGAAAGCGCTTTAAACTCGAGCCCCGGTTGCGCCACCGACAAGGCCGAGACCATGCCGCCCATTGAAAGTCCCATCAAGCCCAACCTCGAGCCGTCCACCTCGGGCCGAGATTTGAGGAAATGGTACGCAGCGACGACATCTTCGACCTCTCGGGCCACGGTCATCTGATCGAACGTGCCCTCAGATTCACCGGAGCCGCGAAAGTCGAACCTCAGGCTGGCAATACCCGCTTCGGCGAATTGTCTCGAGAGCAGCAGAAACAGCCGGTGCGGTTCGAGGCGTTGTCCGGTGAAGCCGTGCAGCATCAGCACGGTCGGCACGGGTTGCATGACCTCAAGCGGCAGGTGCAACATTCCCCAGAGGCGTTGACCGTTGACTTCAAATTGGATCGAGTGTTCGTTTAAGGGCATAAGGGATTCTAAGGCTGTGGGGCTCGAATGCGGTAGCCTCTGGCGTGAAATTGAATTTTGACTGGAACGAATTGCCGCTCGTCTCGGGCGACCTGCCGGGGACGGGTGGACGCATCCGCAGTGAACTCGAGGATTTTCAGGTCACGGAAGTTCCGGCGTACCCGTTCGATGGTGAGGGCGAGCATTTGTATTTGTGGCTCGAGAAGCGTGGGCACACGACCAAATGGGTTCTCGAGACGATTCAAAAACAGATGGGCATTAGACCTCGAGACATTGGCGTGGCCGGTTTGAAGGACCGACACGCGATCACGCGGCAGTGGATCAGCGTTCCGCGCAAGTTTGAGGATCGGCTCGAGGCGTTGAATCTTGAAGGTTTGACGCTGCTCGAGACGAAGTACCACTCGAACAAGTTGGGCATCGGGCATTTGCGTGGCAACGTTTTCAAGTTGCGCGTGCGCGGTTCAGAACCCGACGCGATGGCTCGGGCGCGGACGATTCTGGATCGTCTCGAGGTCATGGGTGTTCCGAATTACTTTGGGCCGCAACGGTTTGGCAACACCGGCGAGAACGCGGTACGTGGGCTCGAGTTGGTGCGCAACGGTCGGATGCGCGGCCCGGAAAGCATTCCCTTAAAACGCTTTTTGATCGGCAGCCTGCAAAGCCTGTTGTTCAACCATTACCTGCGTTTGCGGCTCGAGCGTGGGTTTTACGATTCGCTGCTCGAGGGTGATGTGGCAAAAAAGCACGACACCGGCGGGATGTTCACGGTGGCGGATGCGCTGCTCGAATCTCCACGTGCGGCACGGCTCGAGGTTTCGGCGACAGGACCTTTGCACGGCAAAAAGGTCATGCCCGCACTGGCTGCGAGCAAAGCTCTTGAGGATGAGGTGCTGGCGGCGTTTGAACTCGACAATGCGGCCTTCAAAGACCGTGCGGGTTCACGGCGAATCACGCGCATCAAAATGGATGCGCTCAAACTCGAGGCTTGCGAGGATGGCTTCTGGCTCGAGTTCGCGCTGCCCAAAGGCTCGTTCGCCACGGTGGTCTTGCGCGAGGTGATGAAGGTCAATGTGGACGGTTTGGATGGGCCGCTCGATGAGGGCTCGAGCGAGGACGAGGGATAAAAACCGGGGTTCAGTATCTCCAAGTTCAAACTTGGATCATCGAGTTGGTGCTCGAGAAATTCGAATTGTCTGGAACGATATTTTTGTGATCTAAGATTTTACAGTGGCTTCGGCAATGATTGAGAATTCCAAAAGCAAAATTCGTCAATTTTTGCCTCGCCACTGTTTGTTTCCACTCGTATCACTCGGGGATTTCTTGAGAAAAAAGGCATTCTCAAGAAATCCCGAAATTGCTGTAA
>JANOWZ010000791.1:0-3310 GCA_031418155.1 Deinococcales bacterium | reverse complement strand
TTCGCGGATTTCAATTTCCCGTTCGCCTTCACGATGCTGGTCACGTACTCGCTCGAGAGTTCAGATTTCTTGACCACGCTCGAACTCGAGAATGTCGGGCCGGAAGTCATGCCTGCCGGGTTCGGGATTCATCCTTATTTTGTTCGTTCACTTCCAGGCTCGAGCGATGCGGTGCTGCAATTTGCGGCCAGAAAGTATTACGAGACCGACTCGAGCTTCATTCCGAATGGGCCAGCCGTCAACGTCACCCCGGAACTCGATTTCTCGAGCCCGCGTGAGATCGCCAACACGCAACTGAACCACGGGTTCACCGCTTGGGACGGTCGCACCAAACTCTCATGGCCGGGTTCAAAAATCCATGTCGAACTCGAGGCAAGCGAGGTCTTTTCGCACTTCATCGCCTTTACCAGCCCAGATCAAACCATCGCCCTCGAGCCCGTCACGAACGCGACTGACGGGTTTAACCTCCTCGAACGGGGGCAGGATCAGACTGGCGTTGCTGAACTCCAGCAAGGGCAGCGTTTGCGTGGCGAGGTTCGATTGCGCCTTGGCCACACCTGAGGCGGTCGGTTTTGGACGTTTGACCTCGTTGACTTCGAGTTTCACCGGCATCAAATCGAGTTGTTCGGCGTTCGGGACGACCAGGGCGCGAAATTTCCAACTGGACCAACTGTCGCGTTTGGCTTGCGCCAAGGCGCTTCGTTCTTTTTGTGTTTGCGGCTCGAGCGTGACAACATGCAGGATCAGTTCGTCCAGGTGTTTGTTGCCGGTGGCGGGCGAAATTCGCATCCAGCCGCGCACCCAGCGTTCCATGTCTTTGGCCCGCACTGAGAAGCTGCCAACCGCAACCCACAGAAGTCCTGTGCCGGTCAAATCCTCGAGTCCTGCCGGTGGTTTCTTGCGGCGTTTGCCGTAGGTGCCGGTCGGTTCGGTACGTTGTTTGCGCCGGTCGTGATGCACACTCAGAATGCAGCCGTCAACGGCCCGCAGTTCGATACCGGAGCCTTCAATTTTGGCGTTGGTCAGGTCCATCTGCGTTGCGGTCATTCATTTGCCTGCGGACTCGAGGTACGCAGGCAACTCACCGAGCGAAACGAACTCGCTGGGGTCCGCATCGAGCAGTGCCGTCAGGTAATCGACCAACGGATCGCGGCTGGTCGCGGCCATGCCCGGATTGAAATCAATCACCGGCAGCACCTCGAGTTGTTCCGGGGTTGGCACGAACAGCGCGTAAAACACCCAGGTTTTCTCGTCCGGTCCGTTTGAAGCTTGCGGCTTCAGGAGCGTGATGTTGAGTTCCATGCCCTCGAGCAGCATTCGCATGTCGCTCGATTTGCCCCACTTGGCGACATCGCTGGTGCTCAAGGAAAAGTAGCCTTGGGCCACCCAAAGTTTGCCGCTGCCCACCATGTCGGCCAGTCCGCCGGGTAAGCGCCGACGGCGAGCTGCGGGTCCCATCAATGGTTTGCCATCTGGTGGTTGACGCCGGTCACGGAACACGCAACTCAGATCACCCTCGAGCACGACGGCTGAAGCCCCAGCCCCGCGAATTATAGCGCCACTCAAGTCCATACCATCTACTTTGCCAGTGCCTGTGTCACAGTTTTCTTGCAGGCATCAAAAAGTGCTTCAATGTGATGGACACAGGATTTTGTCAGAAACTCATTTTGTCAATTGATGACAACTGGAGTGGCATTTGAACCTGGCGTAGGGCACATCTGGGTCGCAGAATCGTCTGATTGGTCCTTTTCCGGTGATGTTTGGTCATCCACGTTAGGATGGCTGCTACCGCGTTTGGACATTGACTCGGGTTAAACGTTTCGGGGTCGCGTCACGATATGGATTTGAAGCATTTCACATCCGCGAGCACGTTATGGCCGCATCATGCGCAAAGTCATCCGCCTCGGGCAAGCCATTCAAGGCTCGAGACAGCTTGAAGGAGAAACCGAATGCAGTACAAAAATTTGGGCAGTACGGGAATGCGGGTTTCAACCGTCAGCTTTGGCGCTTGGGCCATCGGTGGCACGTGGGGACCGGTCGATGATGGGCAGTCGATGGCGGCCCTGCATCGCGCTTTGGATTTGGGCGTGAACCTCTTTGACACCGCCGATGTCTACGGTGATGGTCGCAGCGAACGCCTGCTCGCCCGCTTGCGCCGCGAACGCAGTGAACCGTTCTTTGTGGCGACCAAAGCGGGTCGTCGATTGCCAAAACAGGTTGTGGAGGGGTACTCGAGCCAGAATTTGCGCGATTGGGTCGGACGCAGCCTGAAGAACCTTGAGGTGGAAACCCTGGACCTGCTGCAATTGCACTGCCCACCGAGCGAACTCTACGAACGTGATGAGCCATTCCAGGTGCTCGAGGACCTCAAACGCGAGGGGCTGATTCGGCATTACGGCGTCAGCGTCGAGAAGGTCTCAGAGGCATTGCGCGGCATTCAGCATCCGGGTATTGAAAGCGTGCAGATCATTTTCAATGCCTTTCGCTTGAAACCCACGCTCGAGTTCTTCGCGGCGGCCCAGGCGCGAAATGTGGGCATTCTGGCCCGCGTGCCGCTCGCCAGCGGCTTGCTGACCGGCAAGATCACTGCCGCCTCGAGTTTCGCCCCGGATGACCATCGGGCGTTCAACCGTGACGGGGCCGCGTTTGACAAGGGCGAGACGTTCTCTGGCGTGCCGTTTGATGTTGGGCTCGAGGCTGTGACCGAGTTGCAGGCACTCGTGCCTGAAGGTTGGACGCTGGCGCAATTTGCGCTTCGTTGGATCGGAATGTTCGAGGCGGTCACCTGTTCGATTCCGGGCGCAAAAAACCCGGCACAAGTCCAGGCGAACATGAGCGCTGCCGACCTGCCTGCACTCTCGAGCGAAACCATGCTCGCGGTTGAAACGATCTATGACCGGCTTCTCAAGGCATACGTTCAGAATTTGTGGTGAATTTTCATTTTACTCCGGTGTATCTTGAACAGATGCTGGCAAGGAGCAAAATGAAATCAATTTGGCTGGGCCTTTTTGTGGCCCTCACGCTGTCCTCGTGTACCACCACCCCAAAGACCATCTCTGGAACGGTTCAGATTGCGGGAACCGGAACGCAAAGCACTGGTTCGCAAAGCAAACCCGAATTCGTACCCGGCGAGGTGCTCGTGACCTTCAAAACGGACCTGAGCGCCCGGTCACTCTCAAGTTTGTCCGTTTCGGGGATTTCCTTGCGGGCTGTGCGGGCTTCGTCGCTCGAGCGCACCAGCTTGTACCGCAGCGATGCAGCCCGTTCTCGGGCCGAAACCCTGGCGTTGGTGCAATCCCTCAAGTCCCGC
>JANOWZ010000790.1:0-3230 GCA_031418155.1 Deinococcales bacterium | reverse complement strand
GTACATCAGGTCGTAGGTGCGTTTGGAGTAATGCGACAAATCCTCTTTCGCCACGTCCAAAATTTGAATCCGATCTCGAGACAGGCCCACGCTTTGCCACCACTCGAGCCGAGCGTTCAACCACGTCTCGTGCCATTCCTCATCGGTGCCTGGGGTGCAGAAAAACTCGAGTTCCATCTGCTCAAATTCACGCACCCGAAAAATGAAGTTACGAGGCGTGATCTCGTTGCGGAAACTCTTGCCGATCTGCGCAATGCCGAACGGCAATTTCCTCGAGGTCGAATCCACAACATTTTTGAAATTCACGAAGATGCCCTGCGCGGTTTCGGGCCGCAAGTACGCATACGAATTTTCATCCACCACCGGGCCGACCGTAGTTTTGAACATCATGTTGAAGAGACGGGGTTGAGTCCACTGCCCCGGCTTTCCATCATCAGGGTCAATGACTCTGGCAGAGTTCAATAGGTTTTCAGCAAATTCAGGTTCACGCACAAGCAAGGAAACCAACAGCCCAATTACATCTTTGAGTGGTTTCGACCTATAGACATTTGATAGCTTGGCTGGATTTCCTTCAATCAAACCTCCTGGAACTTCTAGATACTGTTGAACAAATTCTCGCCTAGCGTCGGAATGGCAATCTCCACGTAATGCACTTGTTAAAAGAAGCTCAAGTTCATCAAGAGTTGGTTTGCTCTGCTCCTTAAGCAGATGATCCAGGCGGTAGCGTTTTTTGGATTCCTTGTTGTCCACCAACGGATCGGTGAACGTCGCCTCGTGACCCGAGTGACGCAAAACCATCTTGTGCGTCAAAATGCTCGCGTCCAAACCCTCAATGTCGTCACGCTCGTAGATCATCGAACGCCACCAGGCGGCCTTCAAATTGTTTTTGAGTTCCACGCCCAACGGCCCGAAATCATACGTGCCTTGCAAACCACCATAAATGTCGCTGCCAGGAAAAATAAAACCACGGCGTTTGCACAACGAAACCAATTCATCCATCGTCACGGCGGGCATGGTTGCCTCCAACGTGCCCGAGAAGTTGGATTCGCCAAAAAAAACAGGCGGCCTCTCGAGCCACCTGGGGACGCAAAAATGCGCGGTTCCACCCCAGTTCCTCGAGACCCTGTTCGCAGGGACCACACCCGAGACACTTTAGACCAACTTGCTCCCCGCTGCCTTTCGCACAATTCGTACCGTCTGGCTCACACCGTCCCAGACTCGCTCGAGGTCGTGACTGCGTTACTCCTGCGGATCAACGCAAATGCATTGTGCCTGAAGATTGGCTCGAGATCAAGGGTCAATTCTTGAGGAGAGACGTGAATATTGGTTGGCTATACTGACTGCATGACCAAAACTCGAGTTGTGTCACACATCACACGTCGTTCACTGCTTTTGGGGACGCTTGCTGGCGGACTCACGCTGGGTTTGAAAACCAAAGCGCAGGGTTCGCAGGTCAATTCCGGCGAACCGCAACCTGTGAATGCTGTGACTGGAATACTTGAGGCGTTTGATCGCTTTCCCGTCGTGGCGCTCGGTGAGGCACATGGTTGGCAAGAGTTTCATGATTTCGTGCAACAGTTGGTCCGGCATCCTGATTTCGCAACGAAAGTGGATTGCATCGTCGTTGAGTTTGGAAATGCACGGTATCAGTCCTTGATGGATCGGTTCATTGCTGGCCGAGAACCCGTGTCCGTTTTTGAATTGCGTAAAGTCTGGCGCAACACCACACAAAGTGCCTGGAATACTTGGGATGATCCCATTTATGAGCAGTTCTTTCGGGCTGTCCGATCTGTCAATCGCAGCTTACAGAAAGGTCAGCGCCGCATTCGTGTTTTGCTCGGTGATCCTCCGGTGGATTGGCAAACGACGCAAGCGCTCTCGGTTCAAGGTTGGTTTGTCTACCGCGATAAACACTTTGCCGATGTTGTGACACGTGAGGTACTCGAGAAAAATCGCAAAGCATTATTGATTGCGGGTTTTGGTCATACCAGTCGTGCTCAACCGGCTGTATTTGCCGGTGAAACGATGATTGCTCTGTTGGACAAACAATTCCCAGGAAAGGTTTTTGGTGTTTTGCCTCACGCACCATTTTCTGCGTCGCTGTTGCAACTCGAGCCACGTCTTGCAAATTGGCCCACACCGAGTCTGGTCGCAATGGGTGATGATTGGCTCGGACGTACACCTGCGGCAGTGTTGGACACCGAATCAAGTCCACTTCAAACACCTGGGACGTTGGCTCAGGCTGCGGATGCCTATCTTTACCTTGGACCTGGGCGTGACATGACCGCATCGCAGATCGACCCAGCAGTATTTCGTGATCCAGTATTTGCCAAAGAGTTAGCCCGAAGACGCAAGTTGCTTGGATTGGATGCAGACAATCAGTTTAAGGATTTGGGCTCATTGGAACAACCAAGTATCCGGTACTTTCCCAACAAACCCTGACTGTGTTTCGATCAACTGCGATCAACTTCTCGAGATCAGAATGCCGTCAAAATCACTGGCGCATTCCGCGTCACTCTTGATCGTGTGCTCGAAATGCGCGGCGGTGCTGCCGTCTGTTATGCAAATCGTCCAACCGTCATCATCGGTGAACACCTGGCTCGAGATCATGTGCTGGGTGTCCAGAACTCGAGGTCTTGGAATGCGGCCAGATCGCGGTAGTTGAAGGTCCAGATGGGTACGTCTTGCTGCATGGTCACGAGGGCAACGGCGGCATCTTCGAGGCTGCCATTCCAGCGCGGCGTGCTGTTGACAATGTTTTCAAGTTCGATCAGGTCCATGTCGTTCAGGTAAATCACCTCGAGCGAGTCGAGCATGGCGCGTAACGCTTGAACGGCTTGGGCGCGGGTGGCATCATAGAGCAGTCTTTTGTAAACCTCGAAAACAATGGGTATCGGTATGAGCAGTCGCGTGCCAGTCATGGCAAAATTCTCGAACACTTGAACGCAGAGCATGTGTTCGGCATCTTTGACTTTGAACAGCGAAATAATCGGGCCAGCGTCCAAAACCAATTTTGTTGGATTCATCGGCTGAGGTGCTCATCAAGCACCACTTGATCTTCGGGTTGTAGGTCTTCGCGTTTTGGGCATTCGCTGTCTTTGACAAATCCAGCCAGTGCCAGCAATGGTTTCAAATCTCGAGGTGTGCCAAACCGTCGCAGTTTCATTTCGAGCAGTGCTTGAATCACACCGGATGCGGTTTCGTTTGGGTGTTCACTCAGGTACGCCTCG
>JANOWZ010000789.1:0-27837 GCA_031418155.1 Deinococcales bacterium | reverse complement strand
GACGAAATTCGGGCCTTCCTTGGCCTCCGAGCGTTTGAAGACATCCTTTTCCTTCCAGAACTCGAGCACCTTCGCTTCGACTTCCTGGTAGGACGGTTGCGGTGGGACTTCATCGAACATCGGGCGGGATTCTTGGGTCATGCGGGTTCTCCAGGATTTGTTGTGACGAGTTTAATGAATTGCTCGAGGATCGGGTTGTAATCGTCAACAGAATGAATCTCATATATTTGAACTTCTGGGTTATCTTTTTCAATTCCCTGAAACGAATTTTTGAGACGAAAGTCTATGGCTGGCTGATCAAGAAATACATATGGGTATTCAATCGCAACTTGCGAGTCTAAATCAGACATTGGATGACGACAAACTATGCAACTACCGTCAATCCGAACTTCCATATCAACTAGGAAATAACCAGTCTCGAATGAAACAAAGGCAGATGGTTCAATCCAATAAGCGTCTGGATTTCGGATCAATTGATGGATCGTAAAACCTCGAGACAAAAGGACTTCTCGATTCATCTCGAACCATTGGATAAGCAATTCTCCCGCAAGTTGCGTTTCTGCCATTTTCGACTCCCAAAACGAAAAAACACGACATCGCTGCCGTGTTGGGACGCAAAAGCGTGAAACCACCCAACTTCACCCGGACCTCACAGCCTCGGGCCTCACGCACTCCAGAAAACCTGAAATGCACTCGCAATCACGGGCGAAACCCGGCACCGCCTACTCGAGGACAACCCTCTTTCGGGATGCGGCTCGGGGGTGATCTTCGCGTGCGGTCGGATCGTTGGGCTCACACCATCCCCAACTCGCTCGAGACGTGCCGCACGGTACTCGTCCCCGTCAAAGCCTCTGCGAGCATGGTACGCACACGGGGCGATCATGTCAAACTGCGGGTATGAAGAGACTGGAATTTATGGCAAAGGCAAAACCGGCGGCTCGAGGGTTTCGGGAGGGGTGGGGTGGAAACGTGGGGGGCGCTCCCACCGTCACCTTTGGTGCCACCTCCCTCAGAGAAGGAGGTCAAGGGCAAGGGCAAAGTCAACAGCTAAATCAAAACCACAGGCGGGGTATAGTTCTTGACCTTGCTCTTGACCTGCCTCCGTCTCCGAGGGAGGGCGCTGCGAAGCGACCCAAGCCCGTTAGGTGCTGGTTTAGGGTCAAGAAGCAGCCGGGTGGGAGTGCCACCCACCCGGCCACCCAATACCCCCCTCGATACGTGTCGCCGTTGGTTCGCGCATGACCCCAAAAGAACTCGGCTTCCAAATGCCCGCCCAATGGGAACCACACTCGAGCACGTGGATGGGTTGGCCTGCCGATGACCTCGAGTGGCGTGGTCAACTCGAGCCTGTTCGGGTTGAGTTCGCGGCGTTGGTCGGCACGATCTCGAGGTTTGAACAGGTGAATTTGCTGGTGCGTGATATGGACACTGAACGTGATGCACGGTCCAGGCTCGAGGGTGCGAACGTGGTGTTTCACCGGTTTACGCACAATGACGTGTGGTTTCGGGATTGCGCTCCAATTTTCGTGACCCGAGATGATGAGATCGCCGGGACAGATTGGGATTTCAACGGTTGGGGCGAGAAGTTCGAGTTTTCATTGGACGATCAGGTTCCAGGTTTCGTCTCGAGCAAAATTGGCGTGAAGTTGTTCAAGCCTGGGATTGTCATGGAGGGCGGCTCTTTGGATGTGAACGGCGAAGGTTTGGTTTTGACCACCGCGCAATGCCTGCTGAACAAGAACCGCAACCCGAACAGAACTGCGCAGGAGATCGAAAACCTCGTGCTCGAGAATTTGGGCCTGACGAAAATGCTCTGGTTGGGTGATGGGCTCGAGGGTGATCACACGGATGGGCATGTGGACACGATCACGAGGTTTGTAAACTCGAAGACGATTGTCACACACGTTTGCGCGGATCAATCCGACACAAATTTTGCACCAATGCAACGAAACATCGAGACGATACGATCTTGGAAGGATGCGGATGGTCAACCGTTTAAGGTGATCGAATTGCCATTGCCCAAAACCCGGCTCGAGTTTGAGGGTGATCGTTTGCCACCAACCTACGCGAATTTCTACTTTTGCAACAGCGCGTTGATCGTGCCAACCTACGGTGATCCGAACGATGATCGTGCCCTCGAGATTTTGCGGGCCGCTGTGCCGGACCGGGAAGTGATCGGGCTGAGTGGACGCGCTTTGATCACGGGCGGTGGCTCGTTCAATTGCGTCACGCAACAACAACCGGTTGGAACAATGTGGAGGGACCAATGAAGATTGCTGCAATCCAAATGTCCATGACGGACAAGCTCGAGACGAATGTTGCCAAAGCCATTGGGATGATCCGTGAGGCCGCATCTCGAGGCGCGGGTCTGATCCTCGTGCCGGAATTGTTCGAGAACTTGTACTGGTGTCAGGTGCAGCGCGAGGAGTATTTCAAACTGGCCAATCCACTCGAGACGCATCCGTTCTTGCCGAAATTTCAGGCGTTGGCTCGAGAGTTGAATGTCGTCTTGCCAATCAGTTTTTTCGAGAAGGCCGGTCATGCGCATTTCAATTCGCTGGTCATGATTGACGCGACTGGCGAGAATCTGGGCTTGTATCGAAAGTCACACATCCCGGATGGGCCGGGGTACACGGAAAAGTATTACTTCAATCCGGGTGACACGGGTTTCAAAGCGTTCCCAACTCGGGTCGGCATGGTTGGTGCGGGCATCTGTTGGGACCAGTGGTATCCAGAATCGGCTCGAGCGATGGCGTTACAGGGTGCGGAAATCTTGTTGTACCCGACGGCGATTGGTTCCGAACCGCCGGAGGCAGGAGCGCCCGACACCCGTCTGATGTGGCAGCGCGTGATGATCGGTCATGCGGTGGCGAACCTCTGCTACTTGGCTGCGGCAAATCGGGTTGGCGTGGAAACCGTTGAAGGACTAACCCAAAATTATTACGGCTCGAGTTTCATTTGCGATTACATGGGTGAAAAATTGGCCGAGGCGAGCACGACCGACGAGACGATTCTTGTGGCTGAGGTTGATCTCGAAAAAGCCCGAACCTTCCGGGCCGGGTTTGGATTCTTCCGTGACCGTCGGCCAGATTTGTATGGCCCACTGATGACCTTGGATGGCAAGAACGGCCGTCAGGGTTCTGGAAACTTTTACTACTACACAAGCAGTGACCGAACTCATGATTGACCGCCAGCACCTCACCAGCCTGATCCAGGAAGAAGAAATTCTCTTCAAGAAACTCCACCCCAAATCTGGGGAACTCTTCGAGCGATCTCGAGCCCATCTTCTTGGTGGTGTGCCGATGAATTGGATGGTGCGTTGGGCGGGTGCATGGCCAGTGTTCGTGCGCGAGGCCAAAGGTGCACGGTTCTGGGATGTCGATGGACTCGAGTACGTGGATTTCTGCTTGGGCGACACGGGCGCGATGACGGGACATTCCCCGCAGGTTTCGGTCGATGCGATTTCGAGTCAGGCCGCCAAGGGCATCACGACGATGCTACCGAGCGAAGATTCGATTCTGGCGAGCGAATTGCTCTCGAGCCGCTTTGGGCTTCCGTATTGGCAGTTTGCGATGACCGCAACGGATGCGAACCGTTTTTCGATTCGGCTGGCGCGTCACGTCACGAAACGTCCGAAAATTCTGGTCTTCAACTGGTGCTATCACGGCACGGTGGATGAAACGTTTGCCACCCTTGAGGATGGTGTGGTCAAAGCTCGAGCTGGTCATATCGGCCCGCCAGTTGATCCGAGTTTGACAACGAAAGTGATCGAATGGAACGATGTCGCCGCATTGCGGGCCGCGCTCGAACCTGGGGATGTTGCGTGTGTGCTGGCCGAACCGGTCATGACGAATATTGGCATCATTCACCCGGAACCCGGATTTCTGGACGAATTGCGCAAGATCACTCGAGAAACCGGAACGATTCTGATCATTGACGAGACGCACACGATCTGCACCGGTCCCGGTGGTTACACCAGCGAGCACAACCTCGAACCGGACATCCTGACGATTGGCAAACCGATTGCGGGCGGTTTCCCGGCTGCCGCGTATGGTTTTTCTCAAGAACTCGGCGGGCTGGTTCATGCCAGCATCGACAAGGATTTGAGCGACACGGGCGGCATCGGTGGCACGTTGACCGGCAATCCGCTGGCGGCGGCAGCGATGCGGGCCACGCTCGAGCAGGTGCTGACCCCGGAGGCGTACTCGAGGATGATTCCGGTGGCGACAGCCTTCACGGCTGGCGTGCAAGGTGTGATTGACGAGTTCAAACTGCCGTGGATTGTCAATCAACTCGGTTGCCGCAGCGAATACTGGTTCCGCTCAAGCCTGCCCAAAAACGGTGGTGAGGCTGCGGCTTCGATTGATGCTCACCTGGACAGGTTCATGCACCTGTTCGCGCTGAACCGTGGCGTGCTGATGACACCGTTTCACAACATGGCGTTGATCTCGCCGGTCACGACGCTCGAGGATGTGGCGGTTCACACCCGCGTTTTCGAGGAGGCGGTTTCGAGTTTGCTGCGGTCCGCCAATTGATTTAGGTCGATTGCTTGGGTATCCTCGAACATGCAGATCAGGAACTCACCGTGAGCGCAGGCGCGATTCAGATCGAGAACATTTCGATGGTGTTTGGTGACGCTCGAGATCCTGTTCGGGCGTTGGATGATGTTTCGCTCGCGATTCATGCGAATGAATTTTTCACGCTGCTTGGCCCGAGCGGTTGCGGCAAAACGACGCTGCTGCGTCTGGTTGCAGGTTTCGAGCAACCGACTTCCGGCAGCATCAAGCTCGATGGACAGGCGCTCGAGGGATTACCGCCGTTCAAGCGTCCAGTCAACACGGTTTTTCAGAGTTACGCGCTGTTTCCGCATTTGACGGTCGCGCAGAACATCGCGTTTGGACTCGAGGAATCACGGCTGCCAAAACCGGAGATTGTGGAAACCGTCTTAAGGATGCTGAAGCTCGTCAAGCTTGAGGGCTACGAGGGACGCAAACCGGCGCAGCTTTCCGGCGGGCAGCAGCAACGTGTGGCTTTGGCTCGGGCGTTGGCGAACAAACCAAAAGTCTTGCTGTTGGACGAATCGCTCTCGGCGCTTGATTCCAAATTGCGCAAGGAAATGCAGCTTGAACTCAAACGATTGCAACTCGAGACGGGCATCACCTTTGTTTTTGTCACGCACGATCAAGAGGAAGCTTTAACCATGTCGGATCGAATTGCGGTCATGCGCAACGGAAAAATCGTTCAAATTGGCACGCCTCGAGAAATCTACAACCGTCCACGTTCGAGGTACGTCGCAGATTTCATCGGCGAGACAGATTTCTTGACTGGCGCGGTTGATGCTGGACGTTTGCGACTCGGGGGTGATCACAGCATTCCTCTCGAGACGAATCAACCCGATGGCTCGAGTGTCACGGTGGCAATGCGACCCGAATGCTTGGTCATGATTGACGATCATCTCGATGGTGCGGTAAACAATGGCCAGGGCATTCCGGCAACGGTCAAGCAGGTTGTCTATGTCGGCACGGACACCGTGTTTTACGTTGACATGCTCGGACAATCGTTGCGGGTTCGCACACCAAACAACAGCGTTTCACAACGGGACATGGACAACAAACCAGGTGACAAGGTTCGGATCATCGTCCTTCAAGGTGTCGCGCAAATGCTCGAGGATGTCACATGAACAGTCTCGAGCAGAATCCTGTGAAGGTCTCTCTCGAGAGGGCCGACCTGACGAAGCGTTGGACACTGATCTCGCCTGCCTTCGCCGTGATTTTCTTCTTCATGCTCGTGCCAATGTTCTTGATGGCGTTTATCAGCGTGCTCGAGCCTGGAAATTTTGGCGGTGTGAGATGGGGTGCGTACACACCCGAGGCGTACTTGAAATTCTTGTTCGAGCGTGACTTGGACGATTCATTGATCGTCAATTACGATTACCTGAGCATTTTCTCGAGGTCGTTCACGCTGTCGTTTTTCTGCACCGTTTTCACACTGTTGCTGGGATTTCCAAGCGCGTTGTACATCGCCATGCAATCGCCGCAGCGCCGCAACCAATTGATCCTGCTCGTCTCGATTCCATTCTGGACGAACTTACTGGTCCGCACGTACTCGCTCGTTCTCCTGTTCCGCAACGGTGGCCTGATCCAATCCGGGCTCGAGACACTCGGCTACAAGGGCGGACCGCTCAACCTGCTTTACACCGATTTCGCGGTGCAAGTCGGTCTCGTTTACAGCTTCCTGCCGTTCATGGTCTTGCCAATTTACTCCAGCCTCGAGAAACTCGATTGGCGTTTGTGCGAGGCAGCGTTTGACCTCGGCGCGAACCGTTGGCGCACGCTCTGGCGCGTGATCGTGCCACTCTCGAGTCCGGGGATCATCTCGGGATGCATCCTCGTGTTCATTCCGGCATTGGGTTCGTACTTCATTCCCGAATTGCTCGGCGGATCAAAATCCTTGATGATCGGCAACCTGATCCAGAATCAATTCGGAGCCTCGAGAAACTGGCCTTTCGGCGCGGCGCTCGCCTTCGCACTGCTGGCATTCGTGCTGATTGCCATAACCATTTACGCCATGCGGTTCAACCGCAGGCTCGAGGCGCGATAGACATGACCTCGAGCCTGCGCAAGTTTCCGGGATTGTTCTGGGTGATCGTGTTCTTCTTCGCGTTCTTGTACATCCCGATTTTGATTTTGGTCGCGCTGTCGTTTAACGCCAACGATGTCGCCACGATCTGGACGGGATTCACCGGCAATTGGTACAGGGTTGTGCTCGAGAATCCGAACATCGTCCGGGCCGCCAGGAACTCGATCATCGTCGCCTCGAGTTCGACGGTTTTGGCAACCTTGATGGCAACAGCAGCGGCGGTCGGCATGCAGGGACGGACGTTCAAGGGTCAGAATTTGTTCACCGGTTTGATCGGATTGCCCCTGCTCGTGCCGGAGATCGTCACGGCGGTTGCGTCACTGCTGTTCTTTCTGGCCATCGGCATTGAGTTGGGTTTGATCACGGTGATCATCGCGCACACGGTCTTCTGCATTCCCTTCGCTTACCTACCGATTCGCGCACGTCTCGAGGGAACCGATCCAAAATTGCTCGAGGCTGCGGCAGACCTGTACGCGAATCCTTGGCGCACGTTCACCCGAGTCACGCTGCCACAGTTGATGCCGGGGATCGTTTCGGGCGCGATGCTCGCCTTCATCATCTCGATGGATGACTTCGTGATCACCTTCTTCGTGGCTGGGGCAGGCGCAACCACGCTGCCCGTCTACATCTTCGGCATGATTCGCACCGGCATCACCCCGGAGGTCAACGCCGTCTCGAGTTTGCTGCTCGCCGCCAGCATTGCGCTCGTGGTGCTGTCGTACTGGATCGGAAACCGGGACTCGAACACGCCATCCTGAGGCACTTTCTTCGCGTTGCACGACCCGGTAGACTGTGCCCATTAACCACGCGCGATAACCGTTCAAGGCTCGAGGAGGAACGTATGAAGAGGATTCTTGGAATAGGCAGTCTCGCCGTCATCGCCGCTGGTGCAAGCCTTGGACTTCTCAATGTTCGAGCGCAAACGAGTGAGATCAACCTGTACAACTGGTCGAATTACATTCCGCCCGAGATGCTCAAAACCTTCGAGACCGAAACCGGCATCAAAGTCAATTTGGATGTTTACGATTCCAACGAATCGCTCTTGGCCAAACTGAAGGCCGGAGCCACCGGGTACGACGTGATCGTGCCGAGCGATTACATGGTCAAAATCATGATCGATGAAAAATTGCTCGAGAGGATCAACCTCAAAGAAGTGCCGGAATGGAAGAACGTCGCGGCCTTCTCAACCAAACCACCGTTTGACCCCAACCGCGAGTACAGCGCCCCGTACATGTGGGGCGTGACCGGATTTACGTACGACAGTGCTCGGGTTCCGGGTGGCAAACTGCCGGATTCCTGGAAGAGCTTCTTCGAGCCGATACCGGCGCTCAAAGGTCAGATCGTGGCCCTGAACGATCAAAATGACATGTTCTCGAGCGCCGCGTACTACCTCGGCTTGCCGCAGTGCATCGAAGATCCAAAGCAGGCGGATCGGGTGCTGAAGGTCTTGCAAAAGCAAAAGCCATTTTTGGCCAAGTACGATTCGGACGGCACGATTGAACGCATGCAGGCCAAGGAAGTCATCATGCACCACCAATGGAATGGAGCGGCGCACCGCACGAAAGAAAAGTTGAAAACAGCGGTCTTCGTCTACCCGAAAGAGGGCCTGCCATTCTGGAACGACAACTTCGCCGTGCCCGTCGGTGTCAAAAACAAAGAGGGCGCGATGAAGTTCATTCAATGGATGATGCTGCCGAAGAACATCGCCGTCGCCAGCAACTTCACGGGTTACGCCAACAGCATCACCGGCTCGAGCGCGTTCTTTGACGAAAGTTTGAAGACCGACCCCGCCGTGACCACGCCGCCGGAGATGACCAAGCGGTTCAGGCCGAATCAGATTTGCTCGCAGAAAGCCGTGAGCTTGCGCGATAAGGTCTGGACGAAACTTAAGAAGTAAGGCTCGGGAGTCGGAAGGGCGCAGTCACAATGCTGCGCTCTTTTTACGAGGTCAACCAATGGGCTTAACTCTTGAGTTTTACGTTGGAAATGCAGAAGAAATCGCCACCGTAATTCTTGACTTGGGGTATGAAGAAAGTGACGAAGACAATCTGTTGGTGAGGCTTTCACAAGCCGAGAGAAGTGCGGACTTCTCGCTCCATCTTGAGATTTCTGATTTGGAATTCCTATCTGAACAGGCTGGACTCGTTAGAAACAAGCCCGCCATATACCTGCGAGATAGTTTTGAAAAAATTCTCGTTGAAGAGCCTGCTCATGGGGCCGTGCAAATAGCTCGAGCGTGGATTTCACAGTTTGCGAATTTGCCAACTTGGTCATCTCGAGAACTTACAGTTCATTGGTTTGACGCGATGAGCAAACATCATGGCGATTCTTTCCTGGCGAACGCAGCAGCACAAAAGGCTGTTGAGTCGTTGATTCGTATTTGCAAACTGGCCGAGACAAGCTCTGCGGAAATCATCCTATTTTGGCTTGGTTCCCCACTCTTCTAAAACGAGGTTGAAATGAAAACTGTCTATTCCCCCGATCACAAACTGCATCACGCACGAGGCGAATGGATGAATGGCGAGATGGTTCCCGCGTTTGAAATGCCGCGCCGTGCAGAAATTATTCTCGAGCGTGTCAACGAGGTCAAACTTGGCGAAGTGATTGCTCCGAAGGATTTTGGTCTCGAGCCGATCAAGCGCGTTCATGCGGATCGTTACGTGAATTTTCTCGAGGTCGCCTGGTCGGAATGGGCGAAGATGGGCCGTGATTGCGATGCACTGCCGATGACCTGGCCGGTTCGTCAGATGGACATGACTCGAGAACCTGAGAGCATTGATGGGCGTTTGGGTTTTTATTCGTTCGATGCGGGAGCGCCGATCACACCTGGAACCTGGCAGGCAGTTCGCTCTAGCGCAAACGTGGCACTGACTGGCGCAGAGATCGTCAAGGCTGGTGCTCGCGCGGCGTTCTCGTTGTGTCGTCCTCCGGGTCATCATGCGGCGGCAGATTACATGGGCGGGTATTGCTTCATCAACAACGCGGCGGTGGCAGCGCAGTGGTTCCGGGATTCTGGCGCGGCTCGGGTGGCGATTCTGGATGTGGACTACCACCACGGCAATGGAACGCAAGCGATTTTTGATGCCCGAGCGGATGTGCTCGTGGCAAACATTCATGGCGATCCTCTGGTTGAGTATCCGTTCTATTTGGGCCATGCGGACGAAATCGGATCTGGTGTGGGCGAGGGTTTCAACCTGAATTATCCGCTGCCTCATGGGACGGAATTCCGGGCGTGGTTCTCAGCGCTCGAGGATGCCTGTCAGAAAATCAGCAGTTACGATCCCGATGTGGTGGTCGTGTCGCTCGGCGTGGACACGTTCAAGGACGATCCGATCAGTCAATTCAAACTCGAAAGCCCGGATTACTTGCGGATTGGGCAACGGATCGCCAAACTGGGCAAACCGACGCACTTTGTGATGGAGGGCGGGTATGCGGTCGATCCGATTGGCTTGAATGCCGTGAACGTGCTCGAGGGTTTCGAGGGAGCTTGATCACTGCAACGGCAGGCAGATGTCCACGAGCAGGTCGGCTGGTACGGTGTCTCGAGGGTGGTTGAGGTAGACCTCGAACACGGGCATGTCGGCCACATCTCGGCCTGAGCTGGGGAGCCATTCACCGTACAGCCATTGATAGGCGAGGCGCATGTCGGCGTAGGGTCCACGGTGTCGCAGCACGGCGCATGGCCCAGCAGGAATCTCGATGCGTTTTACCGTCGGATCGAGCGGTACTTCACGGTCGAACATCAAGCAGGCTCGAGATCGCAGTTGAGCCTCGGGAATGGAAAACGGGTCGTCAATGTAAACACCGACCACGGCGGTCAGGTGGTTCATCTGGTCATGCGCCCGAGCCCAACGGAACACCTTGTCAAAGGCTCGAGAGATCATCAGGTACGAACCGCGATGTTCAACGCTGATGCCGGTCATCGGGGCCGACTCGAGGATTCGCACTTCACGTTGAAGTTTGGCTCGGGCCTCGAGCGTGTTGTGAAAGCGGGTGTGGCTGCCAACTTTTCTGTATTGTGCTGGCGGCAGACCGTATTCGGCTTTGAAGGCTCGTGTGAAGGCGGCGACACTGCCGAGTCCGCTGTGTTTCACAATTTCTGTGATGTTCTTTCGGGTTTGCACCAAATCGCCGGCGGCGCGTTGCAAGCGAAGGCGTTTGACCGTGACCGCCACCGTTTCACCCGAGACGGCGTGATAGACGCGGTGAAAGTGATATGAGGAAAGGTGGGCAACTTCGGCGAGCGTCAACAGGTCAATGGTGTCGTCAAGATTTGTTTCGATGTACGCGGCCACGCGATCCAATCGTTCGGAGTAGGTCAGGACGTTCAAAACTGGCTCCTCGAGAAGTTCAGGACTTCACGCCGATCAGGATATCAATCGTGCCGTCGCTGCGGTATCGCTCACCATCGGCGATAAAAGTGCGGCTCGAGGTGTCTTGTTGCCAGATGCTTTGCCATGCTTGGCCCACGAGGTCTGGGCGGCCTTGTTCGACCGGAAAAATCTGGTAGCTCGAGGCGGGCAGTTGAATGCGGGTCAGACCTGCCGGAACCGTCTCAAGGTGGGTGGCGGCTGCACCGATCACCAGCGAGTACGTTCCAGCGTTGTTCAAACCCTCGTGCTCATAGTGGGTGTAGATAGCGTAGACATTACTCGAGAGCTTATTCGGAATCTGATCAAGGATGGCCTCCGTGCCGAAACGCTGCCAGTGTGCGGGGATGGTTTGGAATGCTTCTTCGTTGTTGGTGCGCAACTCGAGTCCGATGATCGTGATGGCTTCGGTCAGGTATTCGGTTTTCATTTTCGCCTCCTGTTGGCGTGCCGGTTCTTCGGCGCGAGTCAAGGTAGCACGGGTCAATTTGACAAATCTTGCGGACTTGCTCGAGCAATCTGCTTGGGTCTCCCCTGTTGCCTGACCGGTTATGATCTCGCCCATGAAGATTGCAATGATCGGATTGGGCAAAATGGGTGGCAACATGGTGCGGCGTTTGATGCGCGGTGGGCACAGCGTTGTGGCGTTTGATCGCAACCCTGAGGTCGTGAAGGCATTTGCGGCTGAGGGCGCAATCGCAGCAGATTCACTCGAGGATGCTGCGGTGAAGGCTCGGGCCGATGGTCAACCGGCGATTGTTTGGGTGATGGTTCCGGCTGGCGCTCCGACCGAGGATACGCTCAAGGCCCTCGCTACCGTGATGCGACCGGGTGGCATTGTGATCGATGGTGGCAACAGCAATTTCAAGGACTCTCAACGCCACGCACTCGAGATGGCTGGGCACAAGCTCGAGTTCATCGATTGTGGCACCTCTGGTGGCATCTGGGGCCTCGAGAACGGGTATTGTTTGATGACCGGCGGTACTCTCGAGGCGCACGCGATTTGCCAACCGATTTTCACGACGCTCGCCCCGCCAGAAGGACACTTGCACGCCGGTCCAGCCGGGGCGGGCCATTTCACCAAAATGATTCACAACGGCATCGAGTACGGCCTGATGCAGGCCTATGCCGAGGGCTTTGAAATCCTCGAGAAATCACCGTTCAACCTGGATTTGCAAGCAGTGGCGGCACTGTGGGGCAAGGGCAGCGTCGTGCGTTCTTGGTTGCTCGAGCTTCTGGAACGCGCTTTTGAATCTGAGGCCCGCCTCGAGACGATTGCGCCTTACGTCGAGGATTCGGGCGAGGGCCGCTGGACGGTTCAGACCGCACTGGAGTACAACGTTCCGGCCCCGATCATCACGCTCTCGTTGCTCGAGCGCCTGGATTCGCGCCAAGAGACTTCGTTTTCGCACAAGGTCACGGCAGCGTTGCGCAATCAATTCGGTGGTCATGCGCTCAAGCATGCGGAAGGCAAGAAATGAACGGCAACACAATTCCTGACCATTGCGCCATCGTGATTTTCGGTGCGAGCGGCGACTTAACCAAACGCAAACTTTTGCCCGCGCTGTACCGATTGATGAACGAGGGACACGCACCCGAGAAGTTTGCCGTGATCGGGTGCGCCCGCACACCGATGTCTCGAGACGAGTACGTGGCGATCACCCGCAAGGCGCTCGAGGGTTCCAGCGAGGTCGGCACGATCACCGAGGCAACCTGGGCGAGGTTTGCGGCGGCGCTCGATTACCAGGCGCTCGAGTTTGGCGATCCGGCACAGTTCCATGCGCTTCGAGACAAGCTCGAGGGCAGCGGTTTTCACAATTGGTTGTTTTATTGTTCTGTCCCGCCCAGCGTCTTCCCGATCATCACCGAGCAGTTGGGTGCGACTGGCCTGAACGATGAGGATGCCGGTTGGACACGGATTATCGTCGAGAAACCGTTCGGGATCAGCCTCGAGACGGCCCAGCAATTGAACGTGGCGATGCACAAGGCGTTCAAGGAATCGCAGATTTACCGCATCGATCACTTCCTGGGCAAAGAGACCGTGCAGAATATTTTGGCATTGCGATTTGCCAACACGATTTTTGAGCCATTGTGGAACCGCGATTACGTCGATCACGTGCAAATCACGGTCGCAGAAGACTTGGGCATGGAGGGTCGCGGCGCGTTTTACGAAGAGGCCGGAATCTTGCGTGACATGATCCAGAACCACATGATGCAATTGCTGTGCCTGACTGCGATGGAACCACCGGTTGGCCCGTGGAAGGGTGCATTTCATCCGCTCGAGGCGAACGCTTTACGGGATGAGAAAGTGAAAGTCATTCGCGCTTTGCGGCCCATCACCAGCGAACACTGCGACGATTGCGTCATCCTCGGACAATACTCGAGCGGTGAGATCAAAGGCGTTGGCGTTCCTGGCTACCGCGAAGAGGAAAAGGTCCATCCAGAATCAAACTCGCCGACTTATGCGGCCTTGCGACTCGAGATTGACAATTGGCGTTGGGCTGGCGTGCCGTTCTTTTTGCGCAGTGGCAAGCGATTGCCGGTCAAAAGCACCGAGATTGCGATTGTCTTCAAACGCCCGCCGCTCGCATTGTTCCCGCCAACCGGTGAGCCGAACATTTTGCGCATCAACATTCAACCCGACGAGGGCGTAACCTTGCGCTTCGAGGCAAAAGTACCGGGACTCGACTCGAGCCTGCGGGCCGTGGAGATGGACTTCAATTACCGCGATTTCGGTGACATCGGCCCGAGTGCTTATGAGCGTTTGATCCTCGACACGCTTTTGGGTGATGCCAGTCTGTTTCCTCGAGAGGATGAGGTTGAAGCGAGTTGGGCATGGATTCAACCGGTGTTGGACACGAAGATGGCGGCCCAACCCTACAAGGCGGGCAGTTGGGGCCCGAGCGCGGCAAATGCGTTGTTGGGTGGGGATCGCAAGTGGCGCAAACTGACGGTGTGATCAACCGAATGATTCTCGAGAACCCCGAGGCGGTCACGCTCGAGGCAGTACGGCTATTTGAGCAACATGCACTCGATTCCATCAAAGCTCGAGGTTTCTTTTGTGTGGCGCTCGCGGGTGGTAGCACACCGAAAGCCATTTACGAACGTTTGACAAAACTCGATTTACCGTGGGACAAAATTCGCCTTTTTTGGGGCGATGAACGTTGCGTGCCGCCGGATGACCCGAGATCGAATTTTGCGATGGTCAACGCTGCGCTGCTCGAGCACATTCAGATTCCGCACGAGAATGTTCATCGAATACGGGGCGAACTCGGCGGGCAGGCTGGCGCTGCCGCGTACAAGGCCGAACTCGAGGTGATGTTTGACGGGCCGATCACGCTCGATTTGGTTCACCTTGGCATTGGGCCGGACGGTCATACAGCCAGTTTGTTCCCGAGCACGCCGGATTGGGATTCGCCCGAACCGGTGCGCGTGACATTTCCAGGTCCGACGCTCGAGCCGCAAGTCGAACGGATTTCTCTTGGGTTCGCGGTCTTGAATGCCGCTCGAGCCGCACATTTCTTCGTGACTGGCTCGAGTAAGACTGAGATCGTCTCCATATTGTGGGACGGGGTTTACCCAGCAGATCACATTCACACCCCAAACACACTTTGGTTGTTCGATTCGGCAGCCGCGAAATCGCTCGTGGGCGAGTAACAAAAAAAGTCGAAAGCAGTTTCACTTTCGACTTTTCCCTTTTATCCGGTTTTTTAGTGGCAGGCGCTCGAGCCTTCACCTTCGGGGCTGGGTGCGTTGTCGGTGCGAAAGCTCGAGCCACAACCGCAGGCGCTGGTGGCTTGCGGGTTTGAAACGACGCTGAATCCGCCACCCATCATGGTTTCAACGAAATCGACGACGGCTCCGGTGACGAGCGGCAGGCTCATTTTGTCCACGATCAGTTTGACCCCGTTCGACTCAAAAACGCTGTCACCCTCGAGTGTGCGCTCGTCAATCGCCATGCCGTAAGAGTAACCGCTGCATCCGCCAGATTTGACGAAGACGCGCACTGCGGCGTTCAGTTTGTCGTTTTTGGTCAGGATTTCCAGGGCTTTTTGAGCGCCGAATTCGGTGATTTGCACCATTTGGGGCCTCCGTTTGTGGGTTGAAGTGGGATTGCCCAGGTCGGGCTTTTTTCGAGGATAGCACCATCTTGCTGGGACAAAGGTGTACTTGAATACGTCCGGCCTGAACCCCCCTGGGTCGGAAAACGTATGATGACTGCATGGAAAATGCAAAAGCGGTGCTGCCTGGAATCTCGAGCTTGGCTCAAAGTGCAAAATTGGACGGTTGGTTGTTTTACGATTTTCGTGGCTGCAACCCGATAGCGCGGCAGATCTTGGGTATTTCTGAGACACTCTCGAGGCGTTGGTTTTTGTTCGTGCCTGCCAAGGGAATGCCGAAATTGCTGGTTTCTCGGGTCGAGGTTGGCACATGGGAGCACATTCTGGCGGCTGAATCGCTCGAGCGCTGGGTCTACAACTCGCACGAGGAATTGGATGGGTTTCTGGCCGAGGCGTTGCAGGGCGCAAAAACGATTGCAATGGAGTACAGCCCTCGCGGGGCCGTGCCTTATGTGGCGAAAGTCGATGCTGGCACGCTCGAACGGGTGCTCGAGACGGGGGTCAACGTTGTTTCGAGTGCGGACATGATTCAGACGTTCCTGACTTGGGATGCGGCAGATCGGCGCGAGCATGACAAGGCGGTTGCGGGTGTGATGGCCGCCAAAGATGCGGCTTTCGCGTTGATTCACGAACGATTGCTCTCGAAAACGCCAGTCACGGAACTCGAGGTTCAGACGCTCGTCTCGCAAAAGTTGACCGAGGCCGGATTGATTTTTGATCATGGTGCGATTGTTGGCTTTGCCGGTCACGCGGGCGATCCACATTTCGCTCCAGACGAGACGCACAACCGCACGCTCGAGATGGGCATGTGTGTGCTGATCGATTTGTGGGCGGGCGTTCCGGGCAGGCCGCTGTGTGATGTGACCTGGATGGGTTTCGCGGGCGAACCAGACGCAGAATTTTTGCAGATTTGGGATGCAGTTTCTGGTGCTCGAGATACTGCACTCAAACTCCTGCGCAGCAAAACCGGTTTGCAGGGCTGGGAGGTGGACAAGGCCGCTCGGGACGTGATCGAGGCGGCGGGTTACGGCGCGAAATTCGTACATCGCTTGGGGCATAGTCTTGGACGTGGCGCGAGTGCGCATGGTGATGGCGCGAACCTCGACAACCTTGAGACGCATGATGTTCGCCTGTTGATTCCGGATACGGCGGTGACGGTTGAACCGGGCGTGTACCTCGAAAATCTTGGTGTTCGCAGCGAGGTCAATGTGTTGTTGACGGCGAAAGGTGCGGTTGTGACGACACCGATTCAGCGCGGGCCTTACGTGCTTGGGCTCGAGGGTGGCGCGTATGAGCATGGGAATGAAAGCTCAAGGATCACCGTTTCAGCACCTGCCATCTCCCCTGTTGCGCCGGTCAAGAAGGCGAAAGGCCCGAGCAACGCGAAGGTTGAGGGAGCCAAAGCCATTCCTGTTGCGGCGAAGTCAACAAGCAAGTCAGCCCGAGCTGCGGACTCCACGAAGTTGCAGATCACCTCCTACGGCGCGGCCCGCACGGTCACAGGTTCAAACCACTTGCTCGAGATGGGCGGGCAACGGGTGATGCTCGATTGCGGTGTCTTTCAGGGCTCCCGGATGCTCGAGGAGTTGAACCATCAGCCGTTCACGTTTGATCTGACCTCGTTGACGGCGATGGTTTTGTCACACGCTCACAACGATCACGCGGGACGACTGCCGAAACTGGTCCGGGATGGGTATGCGGGACCGATTTACGCGACACCGGCAACGAAAGCACTGTGCGAGTTCATGCTCTTGGACAGCGCCAAACTGCAACGCGAAGATTACGAACGCGATCAACGCAAGGGGCGCAAGTCCGCGCCACCGATTTTCACCGAAGAGGATGTCGCCAAAGCCATCGCGCAATTCCGTGAAGTCGAATACGAGAAACCATTCGTGATTGGTGAACTCGAGGTGCGCTTACAGAAGGCGGGTCACGTGCCCGGAAGTGCGAGTGTGATTTGCTCGAGCGGCGGCGAGACGTTTGTGTTCAGCGGTGACATCGGCAATCGACGCAAGGATGTGTTGCCCGATCCTGTGCCTTGCCCGGATGCGAATGTGGTCGTGATGGAATCGACCTATGGCGACCGGGACCATCGGGATTTTGATCAGACGCTGCTTGAATTCACGGCGTTACTCAAAAACGCGAGCGCGACAGGTGGCAAGATTTTGATTCCAAGTTTCGCGCTGGAGCGCACGCAGGATGTCTTGTATCACATCGCTCGGCTCGAGGAATCGGGTGCAATTCCGGTCTTGCCGGTGTTTGTGGATTCACCACTCGCCAGCAAGGTTGAAACGGTTTATTCCGAGTTCCAGAACGAATTTGCCGAGAACGTTCAGGCGTTTTACCGCAAAGGTCAGGACCCGTTCCGGCCCAAGAACCTGAAGTACACGCAGAAAATCGAGGATTCCAAAAAGTTGAACGACATGGAGGGCGCGGCGATCATCATTGCGGGCAGCGGCATGATGGCGGGCGGCAGAATCTTGCACCACATGATCAACCATCTTTCCGACCCGAACACGACGCTGATGATTGTTGGCTTCCAACCAGAGGGCGGCCTGGGACGTTTGCTGGTCGATGGCGAGCAGAGCATCAAAATCATGGGTCAGCAGATTCGCGTTCGGGCAAAAGTCGTGACTGTCGGCGGGTTCAGTGCCCACGCGGACAAAACCGAATTGCTCGATTGGAGTCAGGGCGTAACCGGCGAGATTCGATTGGTTCACGGTGAAGTCTCGAGCATGGAAGGATTGCAGAAATCACTTGAGGCTCGAGGTCAACGGGCAATGATTCAGGAACCGACGGGTTACAACCCGCAGGGCGGTCGCAAGGATGAGGGGGCAGAGTAATGAAATCCTGTGGATCATGGGACCCTCTGGGACGGCTCAGCCCTTGAGATTCTGGTGATAATTGTGAAGACTACCGAGGACTGTTCTCGAAGTCCCCGCTCGAGGATTGGGAATGCATGAGTCAAACCGCTGCTTGTGTCGTGCCCATCGTGGTGTGTTCAACGGCGAAGATTGACGAACCGGGGGCCGAGTTGATTCAGGAATTGCATCAAATTATCGTGTTTTGTCATGACCAGAACCTCTCTCGAGATTGGTATGAGCGTGCCGGCTTCGCTTTTTTGCGTTTCGAAGATGGTTCGTACCGTTTTGAACTGGGCCGTGGAGAGATCGTGCTCGAGCCTGGAACCCGTCAGGCGCGTGAGGCCCCGACCATTCGCGTGGTTGTCCGTGATGTCCTCGAGCATTTTCATACGGTTCAAACTCGCGGTTTGGAACCATTTCATCATGACGAACCGGACCCGCTCGAGGCCCCGAGCATTCGACCTTGGGGCGATGTCGAGTTCGAGTTGCGTGACCCGGACGGGTACATTTGGGCGTTCGTGCAGGGTTGAAATTCAGGTGAGAAACCAGATTTGGGTTTATGCTCGGATCATGAGCGAGGCTAAGATTTTCCTCAAGGCAGCGCACGCCCAGGTGCTCGAGGTTGTTCAGGATTTCGAGCTTGAAGTTCGTGGTGATTTCGTCATCGTTTCGGGCAAGCAACTCGAGCCAACTTCTTTGCTCGATGCTTGGTACATCTCGAGCCAATCGCCGTTGGTGAAACTGACATCAGAACTTTCGCGCAAACTCTCGAGTCCGGTTCTGGCGATGCTGAATTGGGAACATGATCTGCTCAGGCTCTGGGTCTACTCGGAGGGCAAATTGTTGAGCGAATACGATTCCAACCCGTCTTATGCAACGTGTACCGTCACCAAACCTGAACTCGAGCATCCAGAGGCATTTGCGCAAGCCTTCGGGGTTCCAGAACGCTCTGAAGCAATCTCAAAGCTTTTGGCACGAAAACGCGGGCTGGGATTCATGAATGAAACAGGTCGATTCGAGTTGCTGGCCAAAGAACTCGGAATTCCGCTCGAGGTTAACTTCAGCGATTGACGGCTCGAGCCTGATCGACTGAACCCAATCCAGCCGCAAACAATGCGACGCGCAATTCAAAAATCAATTTCTCGAGGTGCGCGGTCACGGCTTCTGGACCCTCAAGGGCAGGCGCGAGCAGTGGTCTCGCCAGCGCCGCAACATTCGCGCCGAGGCTGAGGCTTTTGGCGATGTCCAGACCGGTACGAATGCCGCCGCTCGCCATTAACGGCATCTCTGGCAGGCTCGAGCGAACTTCTCGAATGGCCTGTGAGGTTGGAATTCCAATCTCACACAGGTCCGGGTGACGCAGTGTTCCGTGGTTGACGAAATCTTCAACTTTCGCCCAACTCGTACCGCCCGCACCGCCAACATCCAGCGCGGCAAAACCAACGTTCTTCACGGCTCGAGCCAGCGAACCGGACAAACCATGACCGACCTCTTTGAGCATGATTGGGTATCCAACCTCCGGTACAACACGCTCGAGGGTCGGGATCAAATCGCTGAAATCGGTGTCGCCATTGTCTTGCAGGGCTTCCTGAAGCGGGTTGGTGTGAAACGCAAGCGCATCCGCCCCGACGAGTTCTATCGCCATTCGCACCTCTCGAGGCCCGTACCCTTTGCGCAATTGCGCCACGCCAATGTTGCCAATCAAAAGAATGTCCGGTGCCAGTTGGCGCACTTGAAAACTCGAGCGTGATTCTTCGCGTTCGATCATCACCCGTTGCGAGCCGAGCATCAAGCCCAAACCCAAATGCTGTGCGGCGATGGCGAGGTTTCGGTTGATTTTGGCGGCACGTTCCGCACCGCCGGTCATCGCGCCAATCAAGATTGGGGCTTTCAGGCGTTTGCCCAAGAATTCCGTCTCAAGGGAAATATCGGCGAGCGAAAGTTCTGGCAGCGCATTGTACGGCCAAGGCACGTACTCGAGGCCGGTGGTTTTGGTCGTGTATTCAACCGGGTACTCAAGGCAGACTTCAATGTGTTTGAGTTTGCGTTCAGCAATTTCGTCGTCAAGGCTCGAGACTTGGGGTTCACGGACGGTCATGCCGTGAGCTTACCGCGTGCGAGGCATGACATTCAGGCCGTCAGTCTCCCTTGTATTCGCGGAAAATCTGCCGGATGGTTTGCAGTTGCTCTCGAGAATTGGCGTTCAACTCGAGCGTGTACTTGCGCAATGGGAAATCGTAACGACCGCGCTGTACGACCCTGACCTCGCACCAGTTCAGGCCGATGCCGTAACTGGCATACCCGAGTTGGTGAAAGCGCATCGGCATGATCTCGAGTTTTTCGATTTCATGCCAAGACAGGTAACGCGAGGCGCGGGTGTACGTTCCGGGTTGCCAGTACAGGCGCAAGCCGCCCATCTCGAGCCGCCAGGACCGTGCAACCGGTGATGGGGCAGGCATGGGGGCTTTGAAAAAGAATTGTCTCGCCTCTGGCATCGGCGGAGTTTAACCCGTGATTTGAACAGCTTCCGCTCATTTGCACATCTTCATGAAGTGGTCAAAATCCTCCTCATCAGGTTGTGCGTCACAACGAAAACGTGCTTTTGGGCCGGTCGATGATGAGCCAATAACGAGTCGATGATTAACGCGAATCCGTGACCATTGGCCCCTCGAGCGAATCCACAATTTGGACGGCATTCATGTTGATGCCGAGCGCAGCACGGAAACGTGCCTCGAGTGGACTGAGGTCCGCATTTGAATCGCCAACGACACGCAACTCGAGCGAGTCGGTTCCGCTGGTGATTCTCGAGACGATCAGTTGATACTGTTTGGCATCCAGTCCGGGAATGCTCGCCAGGATCGGACCGAGTTCTTTCGGGTAGAGCTTGACCCCTTTAACTTTCAGCATCTCATCCACCCGACCGATCACACCGCGTGGCAGGCGGATTGAACCGTCCGGCAGGCGTTGCACCACCGTCAAATCCCCGGTGCGAAAGCGAATCAGCGGCATCAATTCTCGAGCCAGTGTCGTCACGACCAGTTCGCCCTTCTCGCCATCTGGCGTGGGCACAAGCGTTTGCGGATCAATCACCTCGAGCATTGCCATTCCGGGCAGTGGCTCGAGCCCGTCTCGTGACAACGTTTCGGCGGCAACGATGCCGGTTTCGCTCATGCCGAAGCAGTCGATGGCCGAACCTTCGATGGCTGCCTCAACGCGCTCTCGGAATCCAGGCACGCTCGAAAAGGGTTCTCCGGCGGCGATCAGGAGCTTGAATCTGGCCCCAAGTTCGGCGAGTCGCAGGGCAAAGGTTGGATTGGCAACCAGTACATCGAACTGATGCTCTCGGGCGATGCTTGCCAGCCGTTCAGCCTCGCCAGGACCGTGTGGCAGGACAGTCGCCCCGGCCCGCACGAGCGCTTCATGAAACAACCACCCGCCCGCAAAGACGTGATAGCCGAACGCCACGATCACCCTCGAGCCTGGGCCGACACCGATGCGCCGAAAGAGTTCCGCCGTCGCCTCGGCCTGGGTCTCGAGGTCCCCGGTGGACAAAAATTCTGGCATCCAACCACCGGGTGCGGGTGTCAGGTGGACCAACGCGGCCCGAGCCGTGTCGAAACCGCCATCTTTTTGACCGGCAAACGCGGCGGCGAGATCGACCCGAGTCGTGAACGGTAGGCTTGAAATATTTTCGGAATCGAATTGCCCAAGTTTGCCCTGGTACATCAGCAATCGGCTGGCGGACTCGAGCGTGTGACGCAGACGTTCATTGGACATGGCGCACCTCAGGGACGGATTTTCGTGAAGCATACCGTCCATGAGGCGCACAACCTCGAGTCTGCCCTACTTGAGAATGTTTCCGGCCTTCAAGCCGATCACGGCAAGCACCGCGACGGCTGCTGACACCGCGAGTTGCCCAACAAAACTGCCCAACTGCCCCAACAACCACATGCCGATCATCCCGGCGATGGCTCCAGCCACCCCGACGATCACCAGTGAGGCCGATGAAACCTTTTGCGATTGCGCGTAGAACACGGCGGCAAGTGCACCAATCACCAACGAAAGAATCCAAATCATGACAACCTCCAGATTCCATTATGACCTGTTCGATGAAAACGTTCCTGAATCGGCGCGAGATCAACACAGGACCTCAAGGACCTCGGTTCCTCAGGTCAACGTTCAGACGCGCAGGCTGGCAATGGTGACACCGTGACCACCTTCGTTCGGGGGTGCGTCCATGAACGATTCAACCCGTTTATCGGTCTTCAAGTAATCACGCAGCACCCGACGCAGAACACCCTCGCCCTTGCCGTGAAGCAAGCGAATTGGCGATTCCTTGAGTGCATGAGCCTCGGCGATGAAACCGCGAACCTGTTCAACCGCCTCTTCAACGCTCGAGCCTCGTAAATTTAACTCTCGTTCAAAATCAGATCGGACGCTTAAGGCCCCGCCGCTCGAGAATTTCTGGCGTGGTTCTACCGGGGCGCGTTTGAGTTTCAGGTCGCGGCGTTTGAGCGTGACTTTCAGCAATCCCAGTTGCACGATCACGTCATCGCCACGAAGCTCGAGGACGGTGCCGCTCGCGCCGTAAGCGGGCACTTCGACGCTCGCGCCGGGTTTAAGTGGGTCGGCTTCGCGAACCACGGCGGAGACTTCGGGGCGTTCGGCTTGCACTTGGCGGCGCAATTCACGCAATTCGTTCAAAACCTTGGGACGTTCAAATTCGTCTTTGGCGCGAAGTTTCGCCTGCCGGACTTGCTCGAACGCATCCCGGTAAATACTTTCGGCCCGATCTCGAGCCTCTTGCATCAGGGCAATTCGGTCGCGTTCAAATTGCTCGAGTTTTTCTCGCATCTCGAGGGCTTCACGTTCGGCTTGGGCTCGGGCTTCTCGGGCGGTCGCGGCATCTCGGGCGAGGGTTTCGCGTTCGCGTTCCAAGTTCTCGAGGAGTTTTTCGACGTTTGCGCCTTCAGGCCCGAGAACGCTGGTGGCCCGCTCGAGCACATCGGCAGGCAACCCCAACCTTCGGGCAATAGAGAGCGCATATGAACGTCCCGGCTGACCAATGATCAGTTTGAACGTCGGCATCAAACGCTCGAGACTGAAGCCCATCGAGGCGTTGGTGACATCTTCACGCTCAAACGCGAAAACTTTGAGCGGTGACAAGTGGGACGTGACAATGCCGCGAGCGCCACGCTCGAGTAATCCTTCGAGAATCGCCTGTGACAACGCTGCACCCTCCGCCGGATCAGTTCCACTGCCCAGCTCATCAATTAAAACGAGCGTGTCCTGACTGGCACGCTCGAGAATATGGTTCAAGTTTTTCAGGTGCGCCGCGAAAGTGGACAGGCTCTGCATGATGCTCTGTTCATCGCCAACATCGACCAGGACATCCTCGAGCACAGGAAGTTTGGCGATTCTAGCGCGGACGTACAGCCCGGATTGCATCATGATTGCGGCCAGCCCGAGCGATTTCAGGGTGACGGTCTTGCCGCCCATGTTCGGACCGGTGATCAGCAAAATTCGGCGTTTCGCATCCAACTTCAAATCATTCGGAACGCAGTTTTCGACCAATGGATGACGCAAATCATCGAGCCACACTTCGCCGCGTTCGGCGATTTCGGGCCGGTTCAAATCCCACTCTCGAGCGAGCGCGGCTTTGGCGGCGACCAAATCCAGTTCGGCACAGGCGGCGAGCGTTTCGACCAGGCCAGGTTCGTCCATGACCATGCGGGCGAGCTCGAGCAGGATTCGTGTGACCTCCTGCTCCTCTTCGATCATCAATTTGGCGAGTTCGTTGTTGAGCGGCACAACGCTTGCCGGTTCGATGAACACGGTTTGATTGCTGGCACTCGAGTCCACGACGATTCCGGGAACCTGGTTTTCCATTGAGGCACGCACCGGAATCACATAACGGTCGCGGCGAATCGTGATCAGTTTGTCTTGTAATGCCTCGGCGTTGCGCTCCATCAGGTTTGAGAGGCGATCCCGAATTTCGGAGCGCAATGGTTGCAAGCGGCGGCGAATGTGGCGCAATTTCGGCGTGGCATCGTCGCGCACGGTTCCGTCACGGTCCAGACGCTCGAGCACGGTACGACACAAAATCACGTGTTGACCTATTCGCGTGGCAACCTCGAGCAACGGTCCCATCGAATGCTGCGCAACCGAACGTTTGAGCGTCATCGCCGAATCGAGCGTGTGTGCCACCTCGAGCAAATCCGATCCGGGCACGGTCTGACCGTCATCGAGCCGCTTGAGAATCGGGCGAACATCGGTGATGCCGCCCAGACTGAGGGCAACACCGAAGAGTGCGTCCTCCACTTGATCGAGTCGGCGACGAACCTCGGCGTGGCTGGCGCTCGGCACGAGATGCACGGCGAGTTCACGGCCCATGCCGGTGGCGGCACGGTCGGCGAGCGCCTCACAAACGCGATGAAACTCGAGGACGTTTAAGGAGCGTTGGGAGAAACCGTCAATCACGAGCGTCACCGTTGGCGCTCCGTTATGGTTGGGCCGGCACGTGGGGGCAGACAAAACATCACTGCCAAATTATAGGCATCTCGAGGCGAATCGAATATGCGCATCCCGGCCTATTTCCGCCCGTAATCATGGCTTATTTCGTACTTGGAACACAATTTAAGCTGATGACAGAATTCTCGAGCGAACACTGGCACGATCTGAGCCTGTGAAGATACCCGAGATAAACCCTGCTCCGTTAATCCCTGTTAAGTTAAACTCTGTGTGATGAAACCAAACTTGCGGCTCGAGGCGTATGCCGTCTTCTCAACGCCAGCCGATGATGCAAGCCGAATTGCATTTTTGAAACGCCTTCCCAAAAACCTCGAGCGGTTGACAATTCACCCAGACTCGAGCGATCCGATGTTGACGCGGGCGGTTGCGCTGCAATCCGACACGCACTTTGACGAGATTCTGGGTGTGTTGACTGTTGCCGTGCAAGCAAAAGAAATCCGTTGGCTCGAGATTGGTTTGCACGGCTACGGCATCATCAAAGAAAGCATTGAATACCGTCCGTGGCTGCGCAACCGTTATCTGAGTCTCGAGGAATTCATGGAGCGCAGCGCACTTGGGCTCGAGGCTGAAGTGCGCTATCACACGCCAGATGGGGCCGAAAAAGCTCAGACGTAAACGATCACAGGAAATCAGCCTGAGTATTGACGGCCCGCTCGAGCAGCCGCGAATACTCGCGTTCACGGATTTCATACGCGCCGAAACGCTCAAGGTGCGGGTTTTGAATCTGTGCATCGAACAGGATGAACCGTCGAGATTTCAGGTGTTCGTGCAATCGGACCATCGCCACCTTGCTTGCCTCTGGCACGCGAAAGAACATGCTCTCACCGATGAAGGCCGCACCGATCACGATGCCAAGAATCCCACCAGCAAGCCGACCCTCATTCCAGGTTTCAAAACTGTGCGCACTTCCAGCCGCGTGCAACTCGAGGTAAATCTCGTGCAATTCTGGCGTGATCCAAGTTTCATCTCGGGCGGCGCAACCGTCCACGACCTCCTCGAATGCCTGGTTGATGCGCGTTTCAAAACGACCAGAATTCAAGGCTCGGCGCAGGCTCGAGGGCGTGTGAAAGCGGTCATCGAGCGGGACCAGCGCGTGGCGGCGCGACGAGTACCAGTCCAAGCCATGACCGTTGTCCATCAGGAAGTAACCCTGTGAGTACAACTCGAGGATGTCGGCAACACGGAATTTCATGACCTCACCACAGGCCAAGTGTACGAGAACGATGCTTCCAACTTGAGGCCATTTCCTCAGTCTAGCGCAAGCGGGACACGTTATGCTGGCGCATTCATGGCCAAAGTTTCCCGTTATTACGATGTCAAACGCGACGCGAACGGACACCGTTATCTCGAGGTGGCGATCACCGGTTTCTCGATGCTGCGCTTACCACTGCTGAACAAATCCACCGCCTTCACGCTCGAGGAACGCGAATTGCTCGAGGTGGATGGGCTGATCCCGCCGCACGTCTCGACGATGCAGGAGCAAAAAGTGCGCCAGTACGAACGCTACCGGGCGCAATCGAGCGACTTGGAAAAGCACATTTTTTTGCGCAACCTGCAAGACCGCAACGAGGTTTTGTTCTTCAAGCTGCTCGAGGATCACCTTGAGGAGATGATGCCGATCATTTACACGCCCACGGTTGGTGATGCGGTCAAATTGTTTTCGCAGATTTACCGCTTCCCTCGTGGCCTGACGGTTTCGACCAGCAACGTGGATCGGCTCGAACAGACGACACAGAACGTGCCGCTCGAGGATGTGCGCATGATCGTGGCAACCGACTCAAGCGCGATCCTGGGCATCGGCGATCAGGGCTTCGGTGGCATGGCGATCAGCATCGGCAAGCTTTCCCTGTACACCGTGGCCGGTGGTGTCGGGCCGGACAAGACCCTGCCGGTCGAATTGGATGTCGGCACTGACCGCGAGGATTTGCTGGCCGATCCATTGTACTTGGGCACGCATCACAAACGGCTCGAGGGTGAGGCGTACATCGAATTCATCGACAAGTTCGTTGAGGCCATCATCTCGCGTTATCCGAAAACGATCATTCAATGGGAGGATTTCGCTCGCGGAAATGCGTTTAAGATTCTCGAGCGGTATCGGCGGATCATTCCGAGTTTCAACGATGACATTCAGGGAACCGGCGCGATGGCCCTGGCCGGTGTGATCAACGCCTGCAAGATCAAGGCTGAACGGCTCGAGGATCAACGTTTCGTTGTGGTCGGTGCGGGCGCGGGCGGCATCGGTGTGGCTTGGGCAATCAAGCAAGGTTTGATGCAGGCGGGCTTGAGCGAACTCGAGGCTCGGGCGCAGATTTTCGTGGTGGATCGTTTCGGCTTGCTCGTCTCGAATCAGGCGCTCGAAGATCATCAATGGGCGTACTGCCAGGACCCGGCGCACCTTGCGGGCTGGACTTTCACTGGACAATCTGACGGACAAGCCCCAAGCCTGCTTGAGACGGTTCAGAATGCTCGAGCAACTGTCTTGCTTGGCCTTTCTGGTCAACCCGGATTGTTCTCGGAAGGGGTCATTAGAGCGATGGGTGCGAACGCACAACGCCCGATCATCTTCCCGCTGTCAAATCCTACAGCGCATGTTGAAGCGCAACCGGCAGACGTGCTCGAGTGGACTGAAGGCCGTGCGCTGGTGGCGACCGGCAGTCCGTTCAAAGATGTCGAACTTGAGGGAAAGCATTACCCGATTGGTCAGGGCAACAACGCCTTCATCTTCCCCGGCCTCGGCTTCGGCGCGGTTCTGGCCCGGGCCCGCGAAATCACTGACGGCATGGTGCTCGAGGCCGCCGCGACACTGGCCGAACAAACCACGCTTGAGCATCTGGCGGCGGGCCGCGTTTACCCACCGATGTCGGAATTGCGCGAAGTCTCGATCAAGGTTGCCGCCCGTGTCATGCACCGTGCCATCCGCGATGGGGTCGCCGCCGAGTACCGGGTGCGAAACATGAACCTCAGTCAACTCGAGGCGTTCGCCCGTTCACGGTTCTGGGCTCCAAAGTACTTGCCATTCAAACGGGGCTGAGGATTCAAAACCCAAATAGTGCCTTGACCCGGAACGTTTGAGAGCTCGAGCGCGTATTCTTAGACAATGAAATCCGTCCGCAAGTTCATGCTGTTGTTCCTGGTGATCCTCGGGTCAATTGGATTGGCTCAAACCACGGCTCAAGCACCCAAAAACTCGAAGGGTGTCATCATCGAAATCAAAGGCGAGATTGGCCCAACCGTTGCGGCCTTCCTGAAAACACGGCTCGAGCAGGCGGAGAGCAAGAACGCCCCAGTCGCGGTGCTCGAGATTGACACACC
>JANOWZ010000788.1:0-2371 GCA_031418155.1 Deinococcales bacterium | reverse complement strand
AGGTTGGTTTACTGGAAGCGCTTGAAGACCGCACTGGCATTCTGTCCACCAAACGCGAGCGAGTTCGACATCGCGTATTCGACTTGCAACTCTCGAGGTGTGTTTGGAATGTAATCCAAATCCAATTCTGGGTCTGGATCGTGATGGTTGATGGTTGGCGGTAAAATGCCGGTGTACAAGGCTTGCGCCACCGCGATGGCCTCGACCGCGCCCGCCGCGCCAAGCAAATGCCCGGTTTGCGATTTGGTGCTCGAGACGGCCAGCTTGTAGGCGTGTTCGCCGTAAACGGTTTTGATGCCTTGGGTTTCGCCCAGATCGTTCGCTGGGGTGCTCGTGCCGTGCGCGTTGATGTAACCGATCTGATCGATGTTGACCTTGGCGTGTTTCAGGGCACGTTGCATCGCCAGCGCCAGGCCGCGTCCTTCCGGGGCGGGCAAGGTCATGTGGTAGGCATCGGCGGACAATCCTGCGCCCAGAACCTCGGCGTAAATCCGTGCGCCACGGGCTTGGGCGTGCTCGAGCGATTCGAGAATCATGATGCCCGCGCCCTCGCCCAAGACGAAGCCATCACGGGATTTGGTGAACGGTCTCGAGGCGGTTTCGGGACTGTCATTGCGGGTGGAAAGTGCGCCCATGTTGCCGAACGATCCCATTGTCATTGGGGTGACGACGGCCTCCGCGCCACCGACGATCATCATCTCGGCATCGCCCCGATTTATGAAATGGTACGCATCATGGATGGCCGCCGTGCCGGTGCTGCACGCGGTCACGACGGTGGTGCTCGGACCGGTCGAACCGTACTTCATGGCGAGTTGCCCAGAACCCATGTTGGCAATGATCATCGGAATGAAAAACGGTGACATGCGATCTGCGCCGCGTTCAAACATCACCCTGGATTGGTCCTCCCAGGTCAGCATCCCGCCGATGCCCGTGCCGAGCAGCGTGCCAACGGTTGGTCCAGCCAACGCTTCGGGCTCGAGGCCCGCGTCGATCCGGGCGAGTTCCGCGCCGACCAGCGCGAGTTGCACAAACCGGTCCATGCGTTTGAGGTCACGTTTGTCCAAGCCGTACTCTTCGGGCACAACCTCGAGTTGCCCAGCGAAACGGCAGGCGAGTTTGCTCGTATCAAAACGTTCGATGTTGCGCACGCCGTTGCGTCCAGCGAGTTGCCCCTCATGGAAGGCTTGCGCTCCAATGCCGATGGGTGTGACCGGGCCAAGGCCGGTGATGACCACGCGATGACTCATCGAGATCTCCAATGCTTGAACCCGGTTCCCGTCACGCTTTTTGAGATTCGATGAAGGTCACGGCATCTTTGACCGTGCGGATCTTCTCGGCATCCTCATCGGCAATGGTGATGCCGAACTTGTCTTCCAAACCCATGATTAATTCGACCGTCTCGAGGCTGTCAGCGCCCAAATCATCCACGAAAGAGGCATCTATTGTTACCTTGTCAGCATCTGCGCTGAGTTTTTCCACAATCACGGCTTTCACATCATCGAATACGGCCATAGTCACTTCCTCCGAGGAGAAAGCTTAACACACCCACAATCGCTTGTTTTGAACTCTGTGAAACCAAAGAGACTCGGGTCGAACCGGTTTGCGGAAGGATTCCAGAAGCCGGTCCACCGAGTCAAATCACTTTTTGGCAGGCTCGAGCAGGGCTTTCCCAAAGTACGGTTGCAAAGCTACGGGCACATTAACAGTTCCATCTTTGTTCTGATGGTTCTCGAGTAGCATCACCAGGATTCTTGGCGTGGCCAGCGCCGTGTTGTTCAGGGTGAAGGCGTGACGGACTTTGCCTTCAGCATCGCGGTAGCGCAGGTTGGCGCGTCGCGCCTGCCAATCGTGAAGGGCGCTGCAAGAATGCGTCTCGCGGTAACGCCCCTCACTGGGAACCCAAGTCTCGAGGTCGATTTGCCGAACCTTGCCGGTGCCCATGTCGCCGGTCGCCACCTCGAGCACACGGTACGGCAATTCCAGGGCTTGCAGCAGACTTTCGGCATTGCCGAGCATCTGGTCAAAAATCTGACCTGAGGTTTCTGGGTCTGCCGGGGCGAGCACGTATTGTTCAACCTTCTGAAATTGATGCACGCGCATCAGGCCACGGGCATCTTTGCCCGCCGTGCCCGCCTCGGCACGAAAGCATGGGCTGATGGCAACGTACTTCGTGGGCAGCGCTGATTCCTCGAGAATTTCGCCAGAATGCAAGGCATTCAGGATCACCTCTGCGGTTCCGGCCAGGTAGAGGTTTGAGGATTCCGTCTCGCCGTCCTCGCTGCGGGTGGAGAGTTCATAAACCTGATCTCGAGCCGCTGGGAATTGACCGTGACCGTAAAATGCCTCCTCGCGGGCGTAACTGGGCACGCTG
>JANOWZ010000787.1:0-12929 GCA_031418155.1 Deinococcales bacterium | reverse complement strand
GCGTTTGAAGCTGGGTTGTAAAGCAGGGTAAAAGCCGAAAGGTTCAAGGTCAAAGGGAGGTCAAAAGCACGGCTCGGGGCGCACTCCTCGAGCCATGTTTTCAAAGTACTGGCAGCGTCCTGGTTTTCCTTTCCGCTTTTCCCTTTAACCTTTTCCCTGATCTTCCGCAGCCCAAGCACGGCGCACTTTCAAGTTCTGGCCATCACCCTCGAGCACGGCAACAAGTTCACCTTCGCAGGTCGCAACCAGCAATCCAACGTGACTCGAGGTATGCAGTTTTCCGTCTCGAATGCGTTTGGCATCGAATGAACTCAACTCGAGAATAGGTAGATCAAGCGCGTCCAGGTCGGGAATGCTTGGGTTCGGCTCGAGCGTTTCGATCTTCTGGGCATCCTCGAGTTTGAACTTTCCGACTCGGGTTCGGACGAGTCCGGCAAGGTGCGCAGGAACGCCAAGCGCGAGGCCAATGTCTCGGGCCAAAGATCGAATGTAGGTTCCGCTCGAGACGCTAACGTTCAGCATCAGGGTTGGGAATTCTCCGAGTGGTTCGGGCAGGTTGAAGACAAATCCGTTTGGTGCAGCGTGCCATTCTGTCGAACCATCTTCTTGCTTATACGGTCGGTACTCGAGCTTGCGAAATTCCTGCATCGACTCGAGCATCAAGTCACCCTTGAGTTTGTGGACCGTCACGGCTCGAGTGTTCAAAATGACTTCCTGACCTTTTCGGGCGAGGTCATAGGCGCGTTCGCCATTGACGTGAATCGCGCTGTATGACGGTGGCATTTGCATTTGTGGACCGCAATACTGCTCGAGTGCCGCCTCAATGTTCGGCCTCAGTTCATCACGGCTGACAGCTTGCGTCTCAAGGATCGGACCTTCCGCATCCAATGTCGGAGTGCTCGCGCCGAAACTGATGAAGGCCAGGTAATCCTTGCTGTCCTTCTCGAGAAATTGCACAAGTTTCGTGCTCTGGTTGCTGGCAACAATCAGCACGCCGGTTGCGAGCGGATCGAGCGTGCCCGTGTGTCCAACCTTGCCGGTGTTCAAACGCTTTTTCGCTCGAGCAACCACGTCAAAACTGGTCAGGCCGAGCGGTTTGTCGATCACGTAAATGCCCATGCCTCGAGCCTACCGTGTGGGGTAAGTTGGTGCGATGACGCGAGTGCTCGAGCTTGATCCAATCCAACCGGACCTCGAGTTGATCGCGGAGGCTGCGGCTGTGATTCGTGCGGACGGGCTGGTCGCGTTTCCGACGGAAACAGTTTATGGATTGGGTGCGAATGGCTTGTCATTGGCTGCGGTGGAGAAGATTTTTGCGGCCAAACAGCGGCCATCTTCCGATCCGTTGATCCTGCACCTCTCGAGCCTGAACGAGATTGATCGTGTGGCGAGCATCGCGCCGGAACTCGAGGAAATCGTCTCGAGGTTTGCGCGAGCATTCTGGCCTGGTCCATTGACACTCGTTTTGCCAAAACTCGAGCGGGTTCCAAATGCAGTCACGGCGAATGGTCCGAGCGTGGCGGTTCGAGTACCTGCGCATCCTGTCGCGCTCGAGCTCATCCGTGCGGCTGACACGCCGATTGCTGCGCCGAGTGCAAACCTGTTCTCGAGGCCAAGTCCCACATCTGCGAGTGATGTGCTCGAGGATTTGCGTGGTCGAATCGACATGGTACTTGATGCTGGCCCAACCCGAATCGGCGTGGAATCAACCGTCTTGTCGCTTGTCTCGAGCGTGCCGACCTTGTTGCGTCCGGGCGGTTTGTCGCTCGAATTGCTCGAGGCGGTGATTGGTGCGGTGATGCTGCCGGGTGAAGCAGTTGTGGGCGAGGGTGTGAACGCGCCAGCACCAGGAATGCTCCTCAAACACTATTCACCTCGAGCCAGACTCGAATGCTTGATGGGTACAACGGGTCCCAGTTTGCTCGAGCCATTACGAGAACGGGCCGAAAGCTTGAGAAACGAGAAGTTGGGCTTGCTCTTGCCAGACTCGAGCCTAAAAATTCTCGAGCATGTTCAGGCCGAGAAGTTCTCGCTCGGAGATTCGCTTGAGACTTGTGCGGCCAGAATGTTTCAGGGAATGCGGGCGCTCGACCGTGCCGGCGTGAACGTGATCCTGACGCATGGCTTCAAGCCTTCCGGTTTGGGCCGAGCCTTGAACGACAGGTTATTCCGCGCCGCCGAGGGAAACATCACCCTCATCAAGCCTTGATTCAGAACACGTAAAAGTCGCTCATGCCGGTGGCTTCGCTCCATTGCACTTCGACGCTTTTGACTTTCGCGTGGGCCGGACCGCGTTCAAGCCAGTGCAGCAGGTTCTCGAGTTCTTCGGTTGCACCTTCCGCCACGATTTCGACATCTCCCCCGTCGAGGTTTTCGGCGCTACCGGTCAGTCCGAGGTCTGTGGCACGGCGTTGCACGAAGCGGCGGTAGCCAACGCCTTGCACGGTTCCTCGCACGAGGACGGTCATGCGGCGCGGTTTTGCTGAAATTTCTGGGGGTTCTGGGGTGCTCGAGTTCATGCCTCATTTGACCATGCGGGCGTGCCAATCGAACCTTGAAAATTCATTGCGATGAAGATTGATCTTTGGTGAACGCATTTTTCATCTCTTTTCGATTTCTCTTTCGTTCTCGCGTTATGCTAGAGACATGGCAAAAGGAAATTACTTAGCGGAAGCCAAGCGCCGTTTTCTCGAGGGTACGGATTTTCGTGCGCCAATTGAAGCTGTCGAGGCTGGTGTGCGCACCGATCAGGAATGGTGCGATGTCCTTGCCGCCGTGCGTGCCGAGTTGAATCCGCGTGAGGACCGTCGCATTCCAGTTTTGGATGCTGCGTTTGAGGATTCAAGCGAAGAACTTTCGACCTGATTGCTACCGTCTCAAGGTTGATAAACCCTCAAGCTTTTTCGCCCGCAGCGGCGTTTGTTCTCATGCCTGAAAGCGTAAACTGAGGCTGTGACGCGCCGCCGCGCCATTTTTCTTGTCATTTTCACGCTGGCTGCTTTGCTGCCAGGCGTGTTGTATTTGCTTGCTGGCTCGCCGTTCGTTTTGGATCGGGCGCTCGAGGCTGCGCGTTCGGCTGGCATAAAACTGGATTTGGCGCAGGTGCGTGGCAATCTTCTTGATGGTCGGCTCGAGGCTGAGGATTTGAAGTTGGCGTTGCCGGGCGTGTCGGGTTCGGCCCGCAAAGTCAAAGTCTCGTACTCGCCGTGGGCGTTATTGCAGCGTCAGGTGCGTTTGCGCGTTTCGCTCGAGGGTGCGAACGTCACGATTGATCCAGCAAAGTTGGGTGCTGCTTCTGGCGGCGAGGCTCCGCCGGTCAACGTGATTCTCGAGGCGGTGGACCTCAAGGATTCTCGTGTGTCATTGGATGGTCGCGCCTGGTTCATTCCGAACGTCAGCGCCGTGATCCTCGAGCAGACACCGGACGATGGTTCCGGTCAAGATGGCAATGGGTTGTTGGGCCGCTTAAAGGCGAAACTCTCCACGCCAGACGGTGCAGGTTTGGTGAACGCGAAGTACAAGGTCGCTGAGGATGGCAAGTTCAGGGTCGATCTCGAGGGTGATCTGGATGCCCGAATCGCCCGGTATTGGTTCGATGGCATTCAGGCCGGACGGCTCGCGGCGAAGTACACGATCTCGAGCGAATCGTTCTCTGGCGAGGGCATCATTTCGGGCGGCGTGGTCGAGCCGCTGAAGGGTTTGATTGCCAGGCAAATCGCGGGCACGGTCAAGCACACCACGAACGGTCACGTGATTGGTCGTTTAACGGGTGTGGGGCTCGAGGGTCCAGTCACGGCGAATGTCGATGTCAACATTCCCAAAGAGCGCTGGGATGTCACCGGCCAACTTGAGCCGAAATTGGGTTTGGCGCTGAAATATTTTTTTCCGGGCGTGACGGGTTCTGGCCGCAGCACGGTCACGGTGCGCGGTGGCGGTTGGAGCAACGTCAAACTCGAGGGCGAATTGGTTGCAGATGGCGAGGTTGTGGGTTTGCCATTGCGTGGCGCTCGTGGAACGTGGACGGCTCGGGTTCCGAACAAGCAGGGCGAGTCAGTTTTTGTTTTGGATGTCAACGCGAACGCGGCGACCGAATTGTTCGGTGGTCGCGTCAATGTCGGTGCGAAGGTCAATTACGCCGACGGGAAAGCCAGCGTGGATGCACAAGCTCGAGGCAAGGTGTTGGCGCGAAATCTCGAGTTGACTTCTCGAATCACAACTGGAACCGAGGGTGTGAAGACCGTGGCGAACGGCAATGCCTTCGGCGGTGATGTGAACGCTCGAGCAACGATCCTTGATTCCAAAATGACTGGCGCGGGCACGTTCGAGAACCTGAATTTTGATTTGCCGCTCGAGCATTCGCTTTCGGGCCGGTTTGATCTGGGGGGCAAGATCGGTGCGCTCGAGGCCCGTGGTGATTTTTCTCGGGCGAAGCTGATTGTGCCTGGGGTTCGCGCTCGAGATTGGCCTGGGGCGTTTGTCTTTCGTCAGCAGGGTTCGAGCATTTCGGGCGATTTGAATCTGCGCAACGAAACCTCGAGTCTGCTGTTGAAGGGCGACCTGGCTCGCGGCAAAATCGTGGCAAGGAACGTGAGGCTCGAGCCTGGAGGTCTGGCAAACGTCACGGCAAGCTACGATTTGTCGAGTCAGCCAAAACTCGAGGGTCAGGCCCGATTGCGCGAGATTGCGGTTGGTGGTTTCTCGTTGCAAGACATTGCTGGCCCGTGGCAACTCGCTTTTAACGATGGCGTTCGTGGCGGTTGGAGCACGCCGCAACTTTCGCTCGAGTACACCGGGAATCAACTCAAGGCGCGAACAAAAAGTTGGCAAGGTCAGTTCTTCAACGAGGGCATTACGCTCACGGGCGGCCTCGAGTATGGCCTCGAGAACAGCTTGATTGCTGGTGTGCTGCGTGGCGATGGCAGACTCGGACAGGTCAGTATCACGGGGCGCGGCAAGACGCTCGAGTTGGGTGGCGACCTGCGGTATCAGGCGTTGCGGGCAAAACTTGCGGGCTCGGCAACCCTGCAACCGTTCAGTCTCAAAGCGAGCAGTGAGGTCACAAGCGACCTCGATCCAAACTTGCGCGGAACAGTCCGGGCTGACTTGAGCAAGGGCGTTCGCATCACAGGACAGGTCGCTTCGGCATCTGACAAACCGCTCAACCTGAGTTACCAAGACGGTCAATTCACGGCCCGAGGTGGTTTGGATTTGCGCACGCTCGAGGTGGCGTTGCCGCCCGAATTGCACGGTCAGTTCGCTGGTGTCGCCGATCTGGACGTGCGCGGCTCGAGCATCGAGAACGCGGGTGGCACGGCGCAGATCACGGGTCGTTACGGAGATTTTCCAATTGCGGCCCGTGTCGGTTTGAACGCGGGGCAAGTCACGACCGATGCGACGTTGACAGGTGGCGATTGGCGCGGTGCTCGGGTCGTCGGTGTGGTGTATCCGAGTTTGAACGCTCGGGTTTCGTATCAGGAATTGTCGGCTCGGGTGAATGGCTTGGCGAGTGCGTTTGATTTTTCCTTGCGCGGTAAATTGCCGGAACTTCCAATTTGGCAATCTCAAAACCTCGAGTTGTTACGTCCCGATGTGGTCATGGATGGTCGTTTTGAGAACGCAGCAGTCACGGCGAGTGGACGTGTCGGGGATCTGGATGTTTCCAAGCTCGAGTTTGCGCAAAACCAATTGAAGGCCGGTTACAGCGGTGATCTGAAAATCCGTTACGCCAAGGAATCCATTCAGGCCCGTGGGCTCGAGGGTGATGTTCGTGTTGATCTCGGTGTGGCTCGGCGGGTCACTGTCAACGCCCTGGTTTCGCAACTCGAGGGTAGCGTGACCGGGCAGAAGTTCAATGCCAATGGTCTGGATGTGCGTGTCCTTCAAAAAAATGGTTTGACTGTCACTGGGAGCATTGAACGCCTCGTCAGTCGTGTGGCGGGCCAAGATATTCGCGCCAACGGCCTCGAGTTGAAGGTATTGCAAAACAATGGTTGGCAGGGCAGTGGCAACATCGCCCGACTCGAGACGAAAATCCCAGGACAGTCCTCGGGTCAATCGACTCGATTGGTGGACGTGGATTTCACGGCGGCCTCGAGCATAGATGGTCAGTTGAAAGCGACAGCCCGTGCCGCCCGTGGCGTGACCAGTTACGGCGCGTTGAAGGCGTGGTTCGAGCCGGTCACGCTCAGCATTGCGGGCAAGGACAAGTTTGAGATCACCGCAAACTCGAAACTCGAGGGACAGGCGTTGACGGAATCGTTTGGTGGTTCCGTTTCTGGTCGCGCCTCGTTGCCGTTCGAGGCGGACAAATGGGATGCGAATGTTCGCTTGAATTTGCAGGGCAACGGTTGGAATTTGAACGCCGATGGTCCACTCGAGAATGCGCGGGTTTTCGGTCGGATGCCATCGCGCCTCCTGGCTTTGGCTGGTGTGGGTGTGCCTCGAGAATTCTTAGCTCCAGTCGCGTTTGATACCAAAGTCAATGCTCGAGAACTGGCGTATCGCGGATCGTTGAACAGCACCCTCGAGTCCGGGTATCGCCTGAACGCTACCGTCAATGGCAAGCATGAGCGGTTCAATGCCACGCTCGAGGCGTTGGATTCAGCGAATGGTTGGGCACGGGTCCATTACTCGAGTGGACAAACCTTGGGTTTGAAATCCGGTTCGGGCAAACTCGAGGCCAAAGGGTTCAACCTCGAACCATACGTGGGTTCGGCGGTGATGCTTGATGCGAACTTGAACTTAAACCTTGATCGGCTCGAGGGGGCACTCAGCAGCGAATTGGCTGGCATTCCATTGCAGGGCAATTGGCGCAATGGCGGTTTTACCGGCACGGTCGGTGGCAGCGTGCCGGTGGCGTTGCGTTCTGCGAGTTGGCGATTTCCGCTCGAGGTTGCACCGCTCGAGTGGCGCACAAGCTCGAGTGATCTGCCTTTTGATGCGAATGGTGTATTGCAACTTTTGACGACCGAGCGGGGCTTGTTGCCTCGCGCCGAGGGAGAAGTTCATCTCAGGCAATTCGGCATTGATCTTCCGGGTGGTCGCGCAGAACTTGAGCCGCAACCAATCAAACTCGCTGCACAATTCCGTCCCGCACCGGCCAAATCTGGCCTCGAGTTGACGCTGACCAGTCCCGAAAATGATCAGCCTGTGCGCTTCACGCAAAACCGTTGGCAGGGGAACCTGGCAGTACCATACTCGCTTTGGGATGCGACAGGCATGGTACGGGTGACGCTCGAGGGTCCGTTTGAGAATCGCGCCTGGACCGATCCGAATTTAAAACTCGAGACGGACGGGCCGTTGCAAGCGTTGGCTTCCGGCACGCTCGAGGCTTGGAAGGCAAGTGCGAATTTGGACTTGAACGGCATTCAGGGCGACCTGGGCGAAGAGTGGCGCACGAAAATCAAACCTGGATTGCTCGAGGTCAACGCCACTGGCACGGTTCTTCCTGCTGTGACAGTCGCAGCGAAACTCTCCAACCTCGAGACGAGCGTTGACGGGCAGGGCGTGCATGTCGAGGCGGATGCCTCGCTCGAAGCGAACGAATGGCGGGCGACCGGTGACCTGTGGGCGATGGACACGACCGGGAACCTGACTTCAGGCAGGGACTCGAGCGCGTCGTTCAAGGCGGGCAACGATGGCGGTTGGTTGGAATTGAACCGGCTCGATCTCGGGTTGCTGCGGGCCTTCGGACTGGAGGCGAGCGGCACGGCGACCGGGCGTGTCAGCCTGCCAGAATGGGTAGGCGAGAGGGTCTTTGGCACGGTACAACTCGATCAGGCGAGCATCGCTGGGGTTCTGGCCAGTGGACAACTCGAGGTCAATGCGGGCCAGTATCACGCAGACCTGAGCGGCCTGTTGCCGGGTGATCTCGAGTATCAAATTGATGGGCCAATCGCGCCAAGGCTCGAGGCGGATGTTTCTGTGGACGGTTTACGCGGCACCGCGTTGGGTCAGGTCAAGCTCGAGGATTTGCGTCAATCGAACATCAGGCTCGAGGCGGTCGGTGAGTTTTTCAAACGCAAGACGAACCTGACGGCAAGCTTGAACGCAACTCAGGTGCAGGCGAACTTGGCCTGGGATGCGGCGCGTTTGACGGCGAATGCGCGTTGGCTCGATGAAGCTCGCGGCCTGACCAGGGTCAATGCGTTGCTCGGCACAGGACGGCTCGAGGTCAGTGATTTGCAGGGTTTGACTGGGATTGATGGAAAACTCTCGAGCGATTTCAGTTTCGAGAACCTGAACGTGCTGGCACGAAACCTGCGGGCGAACATCGCGGGGTTTGATGTTGCCGCGACCGCAGGCTTTGACGGTTCACAGGTCACCGCCAGCGAACTTCGTGCCCAAGGTCAGGGTTTGAAGGCGAGTGGTTCGGGATTGGTCTGGCCCAAATTTGATGTTGCGTTTAACGGATCGAGCGCCATCGAGTACGCGCCCGGATTGTTCTCCGGGCAGGCGAGCGGCAGCCTCGAGAAACCGGTGGTGGACCTGAAGGGTGCGCTGTCCGCCGCTAAGGTTGGATTGAACGCCGATGGGACGGCCCTGACGGCGCGACTCAAGAACAACACCGTCTCGTTGGCCCTGAGCGGTCCAAGGCTCAGCGGCACGGCCCGAGGAAACCTGAAGGCACTCGGCGGCGAAGAACCCCTTCGGGCACTCGAGGCGTTTGACTTGCAGATGAACACCGAACTGCTCAGTCCGAGCGAATTGCCGATTGCGGGCAAAATGCGTTGGGATGCAAAAACCGGTTTTGTCGGACGGCTCGAGGCGGATGGCGAACTGTTCGAATCCCCTGCACTCGGCAGCTTGGAGGGTCGGGCCGGTCGGCTCGAGGCGGCGCTGAATTGGCGCGATGGGATTTTACGGGCGAACCTTCCGGGTCGGATCGAACGCAATTTGGCAGGTGCGGTACAACTCGAGCGTTTCGACCTCGGGGCGCTCTGGGGCAGGCCGGATCGGTTGCGACTTCAGGCTGCTGGTCAGTTGGCGGGCTCGTGGTTGGAACCGAAAGCGAACATGCGCGGCACGCTCGAGGATGCCCAAGATGAATTCACGGCAGCGCTCGAGTTGGGCTACGGCGCTGGTCTGGGTGCGATCAGCCTGACGGGGCCTCACCTGCGATTGCAGGGCAAGGTGGATGCCAAAGGCTGGCAGGCGAGCGGTCAAACGACACTGTTGCGCCTCGATTCGGGATTGCTGCCCGATTCGTTCAAGCTTCCAGATGTGCAATTGGGCATCACAACCACGCTCGAGGCATCGCAACAGTTTGCAGACGGCGCGAACAGCCTGAACGTCCGTGCCACCAACCTGCGGGCCGTAGGTGCGCTCGAACCGATTGGTGATTTCGAGTTGGCCGGAAGTGCCAATCTAAACGGCAACCGCCTGAGCACCAACACGAAACTGCGGGCGCTCGAGGGTGAGGTTTCGCTCGATGGCGCACTCGGGTTGGATGCTGATTCAAACGAACGCTTGAACCTGACGGCACGGGGCGTTTCGCTCGAGCGATTCGGGCTGGCTGGAGTGGTGGCGGGCACGGCGAACCTGTCCGGTGCGGTATCCGATCCGAGCGTGCAGGCGAACCTGAACCTCGAACGCCTCGGACCTCGAAATCAGGACTGGTGGGCGAATGCAAGTGCAAAACTCGACGGTCGCCTGTTTGATCCAAACGTGCGGGCAGAGGTGCAACTGGCCGGAACGGGCAACGGTCGCTCGAGCGTGCGCATCCGTGACCTGTTCAAGCCCGCGCCAATCATCGCTTGGCAGGGCGCGGCTGGCATTCCCGGTTTCAAGCTCGAGGGCGTGCTGGATGGACCTTGGCCGCTGCTGACTGGCAACGCGGCGCTCGCCTTGGACGGTGCGCCGCAAATCATCTCGAGGCTGAATGTGAACGCCCGCGCTGGCGTGCTGGCGATCTCGAGTCCATCATTGAAGTCTGCGCCGTTGCTGCTCGGGCAGGTCAAACTCGTGGCGGGTTCTGGCCTGAGCGACATCGGCTTGGATGGCAGGTTGCGTCTGAACACGAAGCTCGAGGAGTTCGCAGCGGGCGCTGGTGGCTCAGTCACGGGTGATTTGCTGGTGACGGGTCTTGCCCTTGAACCCGAACTGAAACTGAATGCACTGGCAAGCAAACTCGAGGCGGGCGGATTCACCGCGCCAGACATCAAGCTCGAGGCAGATTTCAAGCTCGGTTCGCCATTGACCGCAACCGCAAATTACGAGGGCGGCGAGGCGAAACTCGAGGCTGGGGTGTTGAACCTGAGCGGCCTGAAACTTTCCGGTTCCGCTTTCGATGCGACCGTGCAGGCTCGAGGACAGGTTCTGAATGGGTTGGCTTTCGATCCCGATTTGCACATTGATGCGAACCTCACCGGCACGCTAAGCGGCAAGCTGCGCGGCACATACCTGCGTGACATCCGGGCCGTGGATGTGATCGGATTGCAACTGGATGGAACCGCCTACGGCACGAAACTCGCATTGGATGCCCGCGCCTCGAGCCTGGACGGTTGGACTGGCGATGTCAAAGTCACTGGTCTGCCCGCACTGACCCCAAGAATTCCGGGGATCACACCTGAAGTCACCGACCCGAATGCCCCATCGGATACAACAGCGGGCACGCCAGCACCAGAATCGCCCGTGCCGGGAAGCATCACGGCAAGACTTGCTGGGAAATTTGCCGTACCCAGTCTGAACGGCACCGGTTTGATCGCCGGGTCGGGCGTGCGCGTGCGGGCGCAACTCAATCCTCTTGGGGCAACACTTGGGCTCGAGACACTGCCGGGACAAACCGCGAATTCAGACGGTGCCATCTCGCTCGTGAATGGGACGCTTTCCGGCAAGCTCGAATACGCGCTCGAGAACCTGAAGTTGGCCTTGGTGGCTTCGGGCAGCCTTGAGCGTCCCGCTGCGAATGTGACCCTGAGCCGCGACCAACTGAGCGCCAATGCAAACCTGAGCCTGAATGCGGGCAAGGTGCGCGGCGACGTGCGCCTCAGCGACGGAGCGAACACAGGCACCCTGCGGCTCGAAAACGACCGGCTGATCGGCAACGTACCGCTCTTGAGCCTGGGTGCATTCGGACTCGAGGGTTTCGGTGGCCAGATTGGGCTCGAGACGGATTTGGCCCTGCTGCCGAACCTGGCTGGACGGGCGAACCTGGTCTGGAAGAACCTGCGCACACCGTTCGAGGTGCCTGCGCTCGGGTTTCGCATCGATGGCAGCGGCAGCGCCGAAATCGACCCGGAAGCCTCGAGCCTGACCTTCAACAGCGAGGGCACGCCGGGAGCCATCTCCGGGGCGTTCTCGTGGCGTGAGACCCAACCGAGCGGATCGGCCCGCCTGAACCTGCGCGGTCCCGGCGGGCGCGGTGCGATTGTCGGTGAGGTCGCGCTCGCCCGAGGCAACCTGACCGGACGGGCACAGGCTGCGAACCTCGATCTGAACATCATGGGCTTGAAGGTCGCCGCCAGCGGCAACGTCACCTTGGACGGGTTCGAGTTCAACGCCACAGGGCAGGCACAGGCGCTCGGCGGGCGGGTCACGCTCTCGGAATTGGGCGGCAACCTTGAAGAGTATGTGCCCGGATTGGGGGCGCTTTTGGGCCGCGAAACCAGCAACGAAGAGAACCTTGGCCTGCGGGTGCAGGCGCGTTTGGATGGCGTGAAACTCGAGGAGGTGCCGCAGTTTAAGGCCGCGCTGCCGAACGCCACGGGCCGCGTCTCTGGCGTGGTCGGCTTCTCGGGCGAGGTCGTGACCTTCGGTTTGACCGTGCCGCAACTGCACCTGCCAACGCAAAAAAGCAAAACGAACCCGGAGGGTGAAACCGACCTGCGCCTGCGCGTCTCCGGGACCGCCGCCGATGGCAACGTGCGTTACCGTGGCGAGTTTGACGGCGCTCAAGGCTTCGAGACCGGCACGAGCGGCTCGAGCACCTTCAATGGCGACCTGACCTCCGGGGTGCTCAGCGGTAAACTCGAGTTGCGACACGCACCGATTCATGCACTTTTAGGCAGCGTTGTCGGCACGCTGCCCGGAATCGCCTTCGTGACCGGCGGGGCCAAATATTCCGTGCCGCTCGAGAAACTCACCCAAGGTCGGGTCGAATTGATCGCGGAGAACCTCGAGCTTGCCGGTGGCGGCGATGCGCTGCGCGGCACGCTGGCTGCGGTTTATGACAAGGGCGGTCTGATCCTCAACAAGCTCGCGCTCGACGGGGCTGGATCGTGGCGCGGCTCGGGCCGTTACGGACCCGATGGTGTGGATTTGAAACTGAGCTTCCAGGACACGACGTTCACGCCGGTCCTCGGTTTGATCCCGAACTTGCGCGACCTAAACCCCTCGGCGACCGGTTCGGTGCAACTCGAGTTCAGCGGGGCGTATGACAAACCGAATGCGGTCTTGCAGGCCAGCAACATTCAGGGCAGCATCGCAGGCATCGAACTGGCAAGCAAAGCCGTCAGTGGCACACTCAAGGACGGGGCGCTCGAGTTGGTCGGAACCATCACCTCGGGCGGCGCGGTCGGTGGCAGCCTGAACGCCACCGCAAACGCGAACGTGACCTCGTACTCGCCGATCAAAATTGAAAACCTGCGGGCCAAAGCCAACGGTTCATTGACGGTCGCACCGATTGGCAAACTTGAGAACGTGATCGCCGAGATTGTCGGTGAGAGCGGCGGCTTTGAACTGAAGGCCAAGGGCACCAAGGGCGGCGGGCCATTCACAGTTGAAGGGCCACTCTCGGACCGCTTGGACCTGAAACTCAAAGGTCAGAACCTCGAGATTGCGCTACCAGATTTTTTCATCAAGGATGGTCTGGTCGATGCTGACCTGCGCATGGTGCAAGATGGCCGCCAGTACCGCGTCACCGGCGACATTGCCGCATCACGGATCACCTCGAGCACCAGCATTCCACGGCCTGAGAAAACGGATCAACC
>JANOWZ010000786.1:0-3655 GCA_031418155.1 Deinococcales bacterium | reverse complement strand
ATCACCAGCCTCGGCGTGTACCTGATGATTCAAAGCTGGAACCAATTCATCTGGCCGATGCTGGTCGGATCAAAACCAGAAACGTACACGCTGACCGTCGGTGTACAACGCTTCGCCAACGGTGAGGGCGGCTCGAGTTGGGGTCCGATGATGGCCGCCGCCGTGCTCGCCAGCGTCCCAACCGTGATTCTGTATTTGATCGTGCGTCGCGGTGTGCTCGCCACATTCAGCGATGGCGCAGTCAAAGGATAGTGGCTCGAGACGAAAATTCGTGACGGTCAGATTTCAGGTGTGAGTCTCGAATCCTGAATCTCGAGAGAAGTTTTTTCACGGACATTTTTTGGAGGAAGCAATGCCCAAACTTTTGTTCATCGGCGATGTTGTCGACGATCCCGGTCTCGAATACCTCGAGACGCGCCTTCCAAAAATCCTCGAGACTCACCAGTCCGATTTCGTGATTGCCAACGCCGAAAACCTCAGCTTGATCAACGCGGGGCGCGGACCATGCGGCATGGCGCAAGCCTCGCTCGAGCGGTTGTTCGCACTCGACGTGCAACTCGTGACCGGTGGCAACCATTCCTGGGACGGACTCGAGGTTGAGGCGGTTCACAACGATGCTCGAGTCTTGCGCCCTCTGAACATCGGCCCGAACTGGCCCGGTCGTGGCGCGGGCATCGTTGCCTCGAACAATTTCAGACTCGGTGTAGTCAACCTCGCCGGACGCAGCGCGATTCCTGGCGTGGATCAACCTCTGCTCGCACTCGAACGTCAACTCGAGGCATGGCAAGATTCTACCGATGCAGTGATCGTCGATTTTCATGGCGAAAGCGTTTTCGAGAAAGTCACACTCGCCCATGCTTTCGCGGGACAGATCGCTGGCTTGTTCGGCACGCACACGCACGTCCCAACGCTCGACGCACAGATTCTCGAGGGCGGCGTGGCTTACGTCAGTGACGTTGGCATGACTGGCCCAAGTGGTGGCGCACAGGGTTACAAGCCACAAGGGTTCATCGCCAACATGCGCTCGCAAGGATTCGCGCAATCAAGGCTCGAGCACGCCGAAGGGCCGGTTGAATTGGGAGCGATTCTGGTGACGCTCGAGGGTTCAAGGGCCACCAACATTCAACGAATTCTTGACTGATTGCTCTTTCAGGAAAACCTCCTCGAGTGCTGAACTCGAGGAGGTTTGGTCCAACCGAATTACTTCAACATCAATGTGACAAAAAAGCTCAAGCGATAACCGGTCTTGGCATTCTCAAGCGTGACTTCCACCGGGAAGTTTCCCACACCGGTTCCCTTGAAGTATTCGTGTTTGAACTCGAGTTTGGTTTCGGCACGACCGCCAGATGCGGACTTGATGCTCTTGAGCGAAGCGGTCACACCGGGCGCACCGAGAACGCTAACAACTTTGATGTCGCTGCCACCTTCAAGCAGTGCTCGAGCGAAGGGCTTCAAGGTGACTTCAACTGATTTTCCGGTTGTGAACGAGACAACACCAACATTTAATGCGGGATCGTAAGCGCCTATTGTTTGCGCCTGTGCAAATGCGAAGCTCAGGGCAGTCAGGACGGAAAGGAAAACGAGTTTAAAACGTGAATTCATCAGGACACCTCCATGAATTGTGCTCGAGGAACGTTGTTGGTTTATTGTTGCGCGTGCGCAGTGTGTTTGAGCCGACTCGATGCAAGGCCAGGTGTGAACCCCGGTCACCCCTTACGAATCAACGATAACGTTCGTGTGTCAAGTGAAGGTCTTGATCTTGCGAAGAGATTTCGAAGAGAAAATGCTCAAGCCTGGTTTCATTTCAGGCTCGAGCATTTTTCCCACATTGCGATTTAAAATTACTTTGCTGCGCTGACTCCTGCCGCCAAGGTCAGTGGTTTCTCGAGTTTGACCCAGATCATCTCATTGCGGTCTTTGACTTCCGTGCCGCGTCCGCCCATGCCGGGGTAATTGTTGTCGTTCGCCACCAGGATCGTGTTCGCATCCAAGACCAGCACGTCTTCGATGGTCACGTAAGGCATTTTGTACACACCGTTCGTGCTGACATCGGAGAGTTTGTTCGGATCATTGATGTTCAAAAGGTCAACGATTTCTTCTTTGCTCACGAAACCATCGGCATCTTTTTTGGACAGGTCCACCTTGAAAATCTTTTTGAATTTCGCGGTGTCGCCCGAGCCGTTGTCGCGTTCGATCACCAGGTATTCGTTGTCGTTGACCACACTGAAATCACCAATCGCGTTGTCTGGGCTCGAGAGTTTGTACCGGCCAGTGATGCCAACAAATTTCTTGCTGGCAAGGTCGAACTCGTGAATTCGCAATGCGCCCGGAGTATCACCCAGAACGGTTCCCTCGAGCATCGCGTAGAGTTTGGTTTTGCTCGGATTGATCGCCATGCCTTCAAAGCCTTTGGAGCCGCCCAGGTTCGCGCTCGAGGTCGCACCAGGACCAGGACTGTTTGAAAGGATGCCTGGGTTGTTTGGGCTGCGCACCAAGTCTTTGCTGGCATCTTTAGCGGTTCCAAAATCGGGTGTTGAAATTGGAGCCTCGAGCATTTTGCCGGTCGCATCGAAATGCAGCAGGTATGGACCGAATTCCTCGCCGATCCAAATCGTGCCGTCCTGGGCGAGCACGAACGATTCGACATCAAAATCCGCACCGGTCAAGTTTCGGTCGCTCGAGAATTCGTTGGTGATGAAGAACGGTACTTTCTTGTCCGGGTCGCGCAGTTGAATAAAGTTTCCAACGGCCATCGTGCCCGCGCCACCGCTGGCGAGTTTCGGGCTCGGCGTGATGGTGTACAGGCGCAGCATCGCGTCGAAGCTGTTGTACTTCGCGCCGAACCCGTTGTCTGGCATTATCCAGTACGAGCCCTTCGTGGGGCCGAATTGAATCGCGCTAAAACCCTGTACCGGTTGACCTTTGAACGGTGCGACCTCGAGCTTGCCACCGTTGGGTACACGAAATTGTCCAGAGTCCGGGCCGGGTGCGAAGGTATCGGCGGGCATGGCAGCGAAACCGACGAGTTCTGTCTTGACAGCACCCTGCGCCAAGCCGAATCCCAAGCCGAGCGAAGCGATGATGAACAACATTTTTTTGTGCATGAAGCCTCCTGTGTCGTGATGACAGCGAAAGTCTTCCTTGCAGTTGTCAGCCTGATGCAAGCTGATACGAAGCTGAAACTCGAGTCGCACAATGCAGCCATGAACGAAGCGTATTTGGCCTCGGCCAGCCGGATGTTTCTCGAGGGTTCAAGCCATGCGACACCGCTGGCGGCGGTCATCGCCGGTGAACGCAGTTTGCGCGAATGGTGCGATTGCCTGAATTACGCCCGATTTTTGTACAGCGACGAACTCGAACAAGCTGACGGGTTTGACGACCTCAGCATCCTCTCCTAGCCATCGCAAGCCCGCGCTCGAGGTTTAGCCCGCTTCGGGCGGATCATTCGGTAGACGGGTGCCAGTCAGCCAATACTGCACGCGATCCGAAACGTTCTCGATGTGATCGCCGATGTGTTGCAATGACCGCCCAACCCGCAAGAGTGCCAGTGCCTTCGTGATCGTGCGCGGGTCCTCGATCATGTACGTCACCAACTCGCGTTGCGTCTGCTCGTAGAGGTCATCAATCTCGAGGTCCATCGCTGAAGTCTCTTTGG
>JANOWZ010000785.1:0-5331 GCA_031418155.1 Deinococcales bacterium | reverse complement strand
ACCTCATGGCAATGTGCAGCCAGCGAGAAGGGCAAACGGAACGTCAAAGGCGGCACGATCTGGATCGTCAGAACACGACCGCTCGAGCCGGGTCTGAAAGTCCTGATGAAAAAAGAGGACTTCGATCACGAATGGCGAAACCTCGAGCGTGATGTCAAAGACGGGCGAACGGTGCGCTGCTTGGGCGAGAAAGCCCCACGTGCTCGAGGCCGGAGAAGCTTGAGTTCAGTGTCCAACTACCCAAAGGAACAAGGGCTGTATGTTTTAGATGCATTCTTACAATCTTCGTTAACCAGGCTTTCTAATCCAGCATCAGGCGTTAGTCATTTGGACACTGAACTTTCAGGCGAAACCCGTCTCTACGCGCTCTGGGACGTGCTTACCGACTCACCCAAGGGTGGGCATGATGCGCGGGCGGCATGGGCTGTGAAGGTCGGACAACTGGCAAGTGCCGCTTTACACGACCGGCAGAGTCTCGCCTGGTGGACAAAATGTGCCTGGACGGTCATCCGCTGCGAAGCGCACGGCCAGGATTTCACGGCCAGAATGGTCTTGCACCAAGCGCTCCATGACGTGCTCGTAGGCTCGAGTGACAATCCCCTCGTGCGCAACCGCGCCGCCCTCGCCATCCACTCAATGATGACCAACGGATGGGCAGAGATCGCCGAGAAAGCCGCCCAGAACCGAGTCGGGCGACGCACCCACAAACCCGAAAGGCTCGCCGCATGACAGATACCACCCTCCCCAGAATCAGACCTCGAGGTTGGGGTACGGTCAGCGCTCGAGCGTCGAATTTTGGTTTTGTGTGTCAGGGATTTCGGCGTGATTGGAGTAGAATAACCCATGTCCAAGGCGTTGAATCCTTATCCTCGAGCGTGGCGTGACGGGAAAGCTGTGCGCGTTCATCGGTTGCTTGCCCAACAGCTTCTTGAACGTGAGCTCGAGCCGGGTGAAGTGGTGCATCATCGCAATGGTAATAAGGCAGACCTCGCGCCGGATAACATTCGGGTGTTGCCTTCGCAACGGCATCACATGGTGCTCGAGCATTTGGAACGCAGGCGGGCTCGAGGGGTTGAAGCGTTGTTTGGGGATGAAGAAATTCTCGAAGGTGTTGATCGATAGAACGGTCTAAACACCCGTAGATTCTTTCTTGCTGGTTGGCTTTGGAAATCGACGACAGCTCAATGTGAGTCGGGTGAATGATTCGTGCCAAAACCAGCGATTTTCATTCAACTTTTGTTTCAGAACGCGTTTCTTCGTGAAATGCAAAAACATGATTTTACGTTCTAGAGACTGTTCATTGAGGATTACTCCGAAAGGCGATCAGCATCCTCTGTCACGGCTTGATTTGAAATGGCTTGACAGGTCCTCATAGATCGACTAATATATCTCTCAACGATACATTTATCAGCGATAGATTACTCCGGGAGGGTCCATGCCTTCGAGCAAAATCTTCAGCGAACCCATGCAAATCACCCCGATCCTCTTCCAGATCCTGCTCGCGCTCGCCCCCCAAGAACGTCACGGGTACGGCGTCATGAAAGATGTGCTCGAACGCAGCGACAACACCACCCGAATCGGTGCGGGCACGATGTACAGCTCAATCAAAAAACTGCTCGAGGTCGGCTGGATCGAAGAATCCGACGAACGTCCCGATCCCGACCTCGACGATCAACGCAGGCGCTACTATCGCCTGACCGGTACGGGCCGTCAGGCCGCCGAACGCGAGGCCGGACGACTCGAACAACTCGTGCAGCATGCGCGATCCGTCCAACTTCTGCCGGGACTCGAGGGGATCTCATGACGCGATATGAAGACACCTCGGTGGGCGTGTACCGCGCACTGCTGCGCCTCTACCCGTTTGCCTTTCGGCTCGAGTACGGCGAAGCCATGGAACGTTACTTCCGCGATTGCTGCCGGGATGCCCGACATGACGGCAACGGGGCTATGTTCAGCCTGTGGGCACATGCGTTCACCGATCTCGTCACGAACGTCTTCAAGGCACGTTCGGTGCAGGTCATCGCGTTCGTGGGCAGCACCAGGACGTATGCCCGACTCGGTGCAATTTCGAGTTTGATGCTGGCAACACGCATGGCGCTCTCAGCGATGCTCGAATTGGACGACACGATCTGGAACGGTGAAGACCCGATCTTGGCTCAATTTGGCGGGTGGTTCCTGACCAGCATCCCGTTGACCATGATCGCCCTGTACCTGCGACGCGGCACACAACCCAACCGACTCGAGCGCACAGGTCACGCCATCACCTTCACTGGACTCGCAACGATGCTGGGCCTCATGTTTGCCATGTGGGTGTTCAAACTCGACTCCCCACTCTGGGAGATCGCCATGCTCACCTTCCTGATCACGCTGATCGGGTTCGCCCTGACCGGTTATGGTCGAATTGCTGATCGGTCTGAGGCTCGGCGCGATTCACTCGGGGTCGCAGCGGTCCTGGTGGGCGTGTCAGGCGTCATCTGCTTCCTGTGCTCACCGGGCCTGTACGTTCCCTGGTGGGGCACCCTGCCGGTACTGCTCAACATCGCGTATGTCTCGAGCATGTTCGCCTGGGCGGGCGCGTGGCTGATGCTAAGCGTTCACCTCTGGCCGGAACACCCGATCAGGTTTCCTGTTTTGCACACGACTTAGCCTTTCTTGGCTTTGCATGGACCTGGCGTGATTTGACGCCAGCCAGGAGGTTGTATGCACCCACGCGTGTTGCTCACCGTCCTCAGCTTCGCCCTGGCCGCCTGCGCATTCATCGGTCCGAACGCACCGTCTGCCACGGCCCAAATGGTGGATGCCAATGGTCAAAAGATTGGTCAGGTGCGGTTTCAGGACACCGACACGGGCACCAGAATCACCGTGCGCTTGATTGGGCTGACACCGGGTCGGCACGGCACGCACGTTCACCTGAACGCCTCGTGCGCGAACACAACTGATCAAAACGGCAATGTGCTGACCTTCGGAGGGGCTGGGGGGCACTTCGACCCGATGGACAGCAAAAGGCATGGCAAACCCGAGCACAGCGAACTCGAGGCGCACGCGGGCGACGTGCCAAACACCACCGTGGATGCCAACCACATCGGAACCATGGAATTCATCACCCGCAAGTTGAGGGTCTCGGGCGGCACGCTCTCGGTGATTGGTCACTCGGTGATCGTTCATGCGAGCGAAGATGATCACAGCACACAACCCACCGGCAACAGCGGCGGTCGCGTCGCCTGCGGCGTGATTCTCAAGGAGTGATGGTCATGACCCGAGTCTGGTCCGTTCTTCGTGCCGGATGGAATTTTGGGATTCCTACCGGGCTTGTTTGGGGCCTCGTTTTCGGAGGCATCACCTATGTCGGGTCGCAGCTCGATCCTGGTGATGTCGTGTTCACATGGATGGTTCCGCTCACCGCTGCCCTGATCGGTACGCTGGCGGTTGGCCTGCCCAGCATGTTGCTGTACGCGGTCTTGCGTGCTGGGGGGTTTGAGGCGCGGCACCCGAGCATCACCCGCACCGCCCTTACTGCTGGGCTGATCGCTGGGCTGATGTTGGGCATCGGTGCCCGAGCCGCCATGCGGGTCATGGTCATCGCAGAAGGGAAGACACCGGCGTTCAGTTGGGGCGGTACGCTCGGCATCATCATCCTGTTCGGACTGATGCTCGGTCCAGCGTGCGCCGTGCTGTTCGCTGGAGTGCAACGCTGGATTCCGGCCCGAGGCATCTGGAAGGGCGTGCTGGTTGGACTGATCCTGTTCGTGCTGCTGGCCGTGATGGTCTCACCTGGCTCGGAAGTGGGGGACGCCGGAAATCTCCGACCACTCGCAGTGGCGCTGTTCGCACCATTGTTGATCGTGTACGGATTGCTCGTTGCCCGCATCGTGCCCAACCCGCATGCCCAGGTCTCAGAGCCACGAACGCCCCAACCGACACAGCATGCTCGAGGGTGATTTCATCAGCGGTGCTCGAGGTCGTGCGTAAACCAAACCGAATGCAGACGCACCTCAAGGCTGAACGGTCGGTTGAGCGACATTGAGCTTTCCTGTTCGTAGGGCTCAAAACACCCATGTCCATTGCGGCGGATCGACGAAGCGAGTACGATCCAATTCCCTTCAAGCATGAACCTTCGGCGCTGTCGCTCGCTTGGCGCAAGCTGTCTTCCTTGCAATTTCCGGTTTTGGTGTTTACAGGTCTTACCGGTTCAGCTTGCTTTGGTTGTTGCGCCCACGACGTCATTGGTTCCAAATCGGCACCTTGAACTTTTTGCACCTCAAGCGGTCCAATTCTTTATTGGCTACAAGAAAGGAATACCGATGACAGCCGCGATGCAGAGCGTCCTTGGTGGAATCGGCAACACGCCGCTCGTTGAGCTGCGCAACATCGTGCCACCTGACTCGGCCCGGATTGTTGCCAAGCTCGAGTGGGCCAACCCGACTGGAAGCATGAAGGACCGGATGGCCAGGGCCGCGATTGAGGGAGCCGAAGCCAGCGGGCACCTGAGACCGGGTGGAACGGTGGTCGAGTACACGGCGGGCACCACCGGCATCTCACTGGCGTTTGTTTGTGCGGCGAAAGGCTATGCCCTGGAGATCGTCTTCTCCGACGCCTTCAGTGACGAGAAACGACGGACAATGCAGGCCTTCGGTGCGCACATCACCGACGTGCCGAGTGACCACAAAAAGATCACCGAAGGACTGATCAAAGCCATGATCAGCAGCGCCGCCGAGATCAGTTTGCGGCCCGACCATTGGTCTTGCGATCAACTCAACAACCATCAGGCCATTCAAGGCTATCTTCCGCTCGGCGATGAACTCTGGCAGCAAACGGCTGGGCAGGTCGATGCGTTCGTGCATTCGGTCAGCACGGCACACTCGATTCATGGCGTCACGCAATCGTTGCGCAAATACAGCGACCGCGTCCGAACCGTCGCGGTCGAACCGGCAGAATCCGCCGTGCTCTCCGGCAAACCATCCGGCTCGCACCGAATCGAGGGCATCGGTATTGGCTTCATCCCACCTCTCTGGCAACCCGAACTGGTTGACGAGATCCAAACCGTCACCACCGAAGAGGCGAAGGGAATGACGCGACGCTTGGCGCTCGAGGAGGGGATCTTTGCGGGCGTCTCGTCCGGCGCGAACGTGGTTGCGGCGATACGCATTGCCGAACGGCTGGGTCCCGGCGCGACGGTGGCCACCATTATTGTTGACTCGGGTTTGCGGTACTTGAGCACCGATGTGTTCAGCGGCACGCCTGAAACTGGCGTGCAAAAACAAGCTGTATGACGAATGAGGCACAAACGAGGGTGCACTGCGTGTTGCACGTGTGCTAATCCCTGCCTATGAC
>JANOWZ010000784.1:0-2360 GCA_031418155.1 Deinococcales bacterium | reverse complement strand
GGCGTGGATGGCTTCAGCCTGCGCGAACTGGCCCGCCGTGCCAACGTCAGCCCAGCCGCGCCGTACCATCACTTCAAAGACAAAGCTGCGCTGATTCGTGCCCTCGCCAAAGAAAGCCAAGAACGCCTCGGGGTTGCATCATTGGCGGCACTCGAGGGCATCACGCACCCGGCGTTGCGCCTGTCCGCGCTCGGTGTCGCCTACGTCTTGTATGCCTTCGAGCATCCCAGCGAATTTCGCATCATGTTCCGCCGCGAACTGCACAGTCCTTTCCCAATAGGGCCGCTCGAGATGGGACAAGACTCGACGCCCGATCCAGCCTTCGTGCTGCTGCGTCAAACCCTGATCGAATGCCGTGACGCAAATTGCTTTCCCATCAACGGCGAGCACGAACTGTACCTCGCCACGATCAATACCTGGGCGTTGGTGCATGGCTTGGCGACACTGATCATCGACGGCTCGCTTTCGCAAACGATCACGACTCGAGAACAAGTGATCGAACTGACCCGGCAAATCACGGGCGGCAGCATGCCACTGGCTTGAATCTACTCGGCTTGAATCCGTTAACATCGCATCAGTGAAGCTGCACAACGCCATCGTGATCGTCACCGGAGCCTCGAGCGGCATCGGCGCAGCAACTGCACTCGAACTGGCCAAAGCCGGGGTGAGATTGGCCTTGCTCGCCCGCACGGAATCCAAACTCGAGGCACTTGCATCACAGGCTCGAGCATTGGGTGCAGAGGCATTCGTCTACCCCCTGGACCTCAGCGATCAACAGGCCGTCTCGAGTGTTCACGCGCAAATCTGCCACGACCTCGGCACACCGGATGTGATCGTTCATGCCGCCGGATTGGGCCGCTGGTTGTGGCTCGAGGAGACCGCCCCAGCCGAAGTGCTCGAGATGCTGTCCTCACCGTTCATGGGCGCGTTGTGGCTCACCCAAGCCTGCCTGCCGGGAATGCTCGAGCGAGATTCTGGCCGGATTGTTTTCGTGGGTTCGCCAATTGCTTGGATGCCGTGGCCCGGCGCGAATGTGTATGCCATTTCACGCTGGGCCTTGCGCGGATTGTTTGAGGCATTGCGCGTCGATCTGGCCCGAACCAACATCGGTGTGACCATGATCGTACCCGGTCAAGTGCGCAGCCCCTACTTCGAGCACAACCCCGGCGTGACCGAACGATTCCCCAGCCTCGGCAAGATCGTGCGTGTGCTCGAGGTTGAAGAGGTTGCCCGTGCCATCCGTCGCGCCCTCGAGCGTGATTCGACGCTGGTCACGCTGCCGTGGTTGATCGGACTGCTATTGCGGGTCAGCACCTTCGCACCGTGGTTCACGCATCGCCTTGCGGTTTGGAGTGGCGTCAAGCACCCGAAGACGAGCAGAGGAGAGGGCAGAGAAAAGAGGAAAGATCAAAGAGAAAAGTAAAACTCGAGCCAGCACTTTTCCCTTTCCCCTTTTGGCGTTCACCCACTCTTACCGCTCGAGCGCCACGTTCAATTCGTCGCGCAAACCTCGAGCCGATTCTTGCGCCGCCTTCGCGTAATCCGCCCCGAGTGAGGCGTATTGCAAGGCGCGACTGGCCGATGCGACCGCACCGAGACCATCCCGGTCGAATGCGGTGGCGAGGTCTTTGGCTTTCGCGCCCTGCGCCCCGAGTCCCGGCAGCAGCAACATCACATTCGGCATGGCCTTGCGAAAATGCTCGAGTTCGCTGGCGTGCGTGGCACCAACCACAGCCCCAACCGCACCGTACCCATCTCGAGCCTCGTGCGCCAAATTCGCGGCGATCAAATCCGAAATTCGACCCTCTTTCGTCTCGAGGTTCTGAATGTCTGCCGATCCAGGATTCGAGGTTTTCACCAGCACAAAAATTGCGCCAGCATTTTCTCGAGCGGCTTTCAAAAATGGCTCGAGCGTTTCAAAGCCCAAAAATGGATTGACGGTCAACGCATCGCCCGCACTCGAACCGGTCAGCCAAGCCTGCGCATATGCCTCGGCGGTGCTGGGAAAATCGCCACGTTTCGCATCCAAAATCACCGGCACGCCAAGCAGTCGCGCATTCGCACAAATGCGCAACATCGCCTCCAGTCCCGGAATGCCAAGCGCCTCGTAATACGCAATGTTCGGTTTGAGGGCCGCCACGAACGGCGCACAAGCCTCGAGCACCTCCAAGCAATGCGTCTCAACGGCAAGTGCTGTGGCCTGCAAATCGAAACCATTCTTGCGAGGATCGGTGCTCGGGTGCATCTCGACTCGAGGGTCCAATCCCAAACACAATCGCGTGTTTTGCTCGAGCATTCTGGCGTGCAAGGTTTCGGCAAACGTGGGTGATGTCATCTCGAGCACTGTACCAAGCCGGTGA
>JANOWZ010000783.1:0-1642 GCA_031418155.1 Deinococcales bacterium | reverse complement strand
GTAGACTGGAGCCATGAAATTAGACCATGTCGCATTGAGCGTTCACGACGTTGAGGCCGCCATCACGCATTTCGCCACGCTGGGATTCACCCTGCTCGTGCGCGGGAAGCATTACTCGAACGACATGCCAACCGCGTTCATCAATCATCCAGGTACGAACATGAACCTCGAATTGGTTCAGGTTTCGGGGCAACCTGCGCCAGGGCTATTGCATACAGCATTCGTGGTCGATGACATTCATGCGAAATGTGCCGAACTGCTCGAGGCCGGGTACGAGTACGAGACACGACCATTCTTCAACGAACGCAACCGCACAAACATGGCCTTTTTGCGTCATCCGGCGGGTTTGATCGCGCAGATCAATCAGCCAGAAAAGTAACCCTCGAGAAAAAATTGGCGAGGGACTTAAGTCCCTCGCCGTTTGCGTTGCGCTCGAGCCTCATGCCAATTCGCGGTAGCCGGGAAGCGTCAAGAAATCCACCAGCGGTTCTTGTGTCGCCACCTCGAGAAACAGGATTGATGCCCTGGCGAAACGCGGAATGCCGCCTTCGAGTTTCGCCAATTCTTCACGCATGAACAACCTGACCATCTCGAGCGTGATCGTGCGGCCATCCTCGAGTTGCGCTTTGTGGTGAATCCACTGCCAGATTTGCGCTCGAGAGATTTCGGCGGTCGCAGCATCCTCCATCAGGTTATTAATCGGCACCGCGCCCGATCCGTTCAGCCAAGCCTCGAGATACTGAACGCCGACGGAGATGTTCAGGCGCACGCCGGTTTCGGTGATGGTTCCTTCGGGGCGGGTCAGCAAATCTTGCGCGGTCACGGTCACATCTGGCATTTTCTCGAGTTGATTCGGCGCGGGCATGATTGCGTTGAAGACCTCGAGGACGGGTGCGACCAATGCCGGATGCGCGACCCAACTGCCGTCGTGTCCGTCTGTCGCCTCTCGGGTTTTGTCCGCCCGGACCTGTAGAAAAGCTCGATCGTTCGCGGCCTCATCGTTCTTGACGGGAATGAAGGCACTCATGCCGCCGATGGCGTGCGCCCCGCGCCGATGACAGGTTTGAATCGCCAGCAAACTGTACGAACGCATCATGTGCGAAGTCATCGTGACCTTGGCGCGATCTGGGAAAACGAAGTCAGCTTTCGTGCGCAACTTCTTGATCGCGCTGAAAATATAATCCCAACGTCCGCAATTCAGGCCGCTCGAGTGTTCACGCAATTCGTACAAGATTTCTTCCATCTCGAAACTCGCCAGGATCGTTTCGATCAGGCAGGTCGCCCGAATGCTCGAACGCGGCACGCCCAAGTAATCCTCAGAGAAATTGAAGACATCGTTCCAGAGTCGGGCCTCGAGGTGCGATTCCATTTTTGGCAGGTAATAGTACGGGCCGGAGCCTCGAGCCAGAAGTTCTTTGGCGTTGTGAAAAAAGTACAGGCCGAAATCAAAAAACGATCCCGAGATCGCATTTGAGTTGATCCCATCATCGTGAACCACGTGCTTTTCTGGCAGATGCCAACCTCGAGGTCGAACCAGAAGGGTCGCTGTGACCCCGTTGAGTTTGTAACTTTTCCCATTTTGCTCGAGCGTGATTGTACGCCGGTTTGCGTCGCGCAAATTAATCTGACCTTGCACGCAGTT
>JANOWZ010000782.1:0-3791 GCA_031418155.1 Deinococcales bacterium | reverse complement strand
AGCGAAGCGCTCGGCGAGGTTTCAATTCGGGCTCGGGTCGGCGAGATTGTCTATTCCGGCAATGGTGTCGCCACCGATATTGTCGAGGCCAGCGCTCGAGCCTGGTTGGAAGTCATCAACGCCAGCATCGCCAAGGTTGGGATCAAGAAAGAAGCGATTCAGGCAATTTGATGAACCTCGAGCACCTGCGCGAATTCCTGGTCGAACTTTCGTTCAACAATTCCAAACCTTGGTTCGACAAAAACCGAACCCGCTATCAATCGTTGCGACTCGAGTTTGTTGATTACGTCAACCGGACGATTCAAGAAATCTCGAGTTTCGATGCGAGCGTCAAAAATGTTGAGGCGAAATCGTGTTTGTTTCGCATCAACCGTGACGTGCGTTTCTCGCACAACAAGAATCCGTACAAAACGCATTTCAGTGCCGCAATCTGTTCGGGAGGGCGGCACTCGAGCGAACCGATTTATTACCTGCACGTTTCCGGCGAGGGCAAATCGGTTGCGGCTGGCGGGATCTGGTTGCCGGAAGCATCGCAACTTGCGCAGATCCGAACGTTTATTGCAGCGAATCAAAAGCGGGCCGACAAACTATTATTCAATCCAACACTGCTGAAGATTTTTGGTGGTTTGGACATCGAGCATAAACTCTCGAGGTTTCCAAAAAACTTTCCTGAAGGTTCTGATTTGCTGAAACTCAAAAGTTTTACGGTGTCCAAAAATTACGATGCGTTTGAGCATGATGCGAATTCATTGCTCGAGGAATTCGTCTCAAGTTTTGGGAAGATGCAGCCATTGATTCAATTTTTAAGGGAGGCAATGGCGTGAAAACCATCGGCTTGATCGGCGGCATGAGTTGGGAATCCAGCGCGGCCTACTACAGGATCATCAACGAAACGGTGCGTGACCGGATTCATCCGCTCGAGAATGCGCAAAGCTTGATGTTCACGGTCAATTTCCACGAGATCGAACGATTGCAAAACGCAGGCCAGTGGGACGAGGCGGGTAAGATTCTCGAGCATGCAGCACGACGGCTCGCGGCTGGCGGTGCGGATTGCGTGGTGCTTTGTACGAACACGATGCACAAACTTTCTTCCTGGATCGAGAACGCGGTCGGCATTCCGTTGATTCACATTGCGGACGCGACCGCCGAACAAATCAAAACTCGAGGCATGAAAAAGATTGGGTTGCTCGGCACGGGATTCACGATGGAACAAGATTTTTACAAAGGACGCTTGACCGAAAACTACGGGCTTGATGTGATCGTTCCCAAGAAAGCCGACCGTGACATTGTGAATCGCGTGATTTACGACGAACTGTGCGCGGGGAAAGTTGAGCAATCTTCCAAGCTCGAGTACGGGCGAATCATGCAAGATTTGATTGCTCGGGGTTGCGAAGGAATCATCTTGGGTTGCACTGAAATCATGCTCTTGGTTGGGCAGGCGGACTCGAGCGTTCCAGTGTTCGATACGACAACGATTCATGCGATTGCGGCGGTTGATTTTGCGCTCGGGCAGGTTCCGGCATGACTCTTGAGCTTGCGATGCTGAATGTGATTCCGGGCCGCGAATCCGAATTCGAGCTTGCCTTCAAACAAGCCTCCAAAATCATCTCGAGCATGAACGGATTCATTCACCTGCAATTGCAGCGTTGCCTCGAACGCCCAAACGCTTACGTGCTGCTGGTCAATTGGGAAACGCTTGAGGATCACACGGTTGGTTTTCGGCAATCACCGGTATACCAGGAATGGCGTGCTTTGCTGCATCATTTTTACGATCCGTTCCCGACGGTTGAGCATTTCGTGTCGGTCAAGCACGAGTAACCTGATTCATGATTCGGGTTGCGACGCGGGCTGATATTCCGGGCTTGGCTCGGGTGCATGTGCAGTCTTGGCTCGAGACGTATTCGGGTTTGGTGCCGCAAGAGATTTTGGATGCGATCACGTTGGAATCTCGAGTTTTGCAGTGGGAACGAACCTTCGATCAACCGTATGGGATTTTCGTGGCGCTCGGGGATGAGGGTCTGATCGGTTTCGCCTCGTGCGGAGTGTCTCGAGATGTTCGGTTTGAGGCTGAACTGTTCACGGTCTACCTGCTCAAAACGCATCAAGGCCGGGGCATCGGGCGTGAATTGTGGGCTGCCGCTCTGGATTTCATGCAGGCTCGAGGTTGGAAGACGTTCGTGCTGTGGGTGCTCGAGTCGAACCCAACGCGGGATTTTTACGAGCATCTGGGCGGTGTGCTTGTGGACCGCAAGGTTGAAGTGATGCATGGCACAGAACTGCTTGAAGTGGCGTACTCGTTCAATCTCAAAACTCGAGGGTAAACTGAGGGCATGGAGAAGGTCAACGTCACCCAAAAACTCGGATTGTTCAGCGATCACTGGAGGCCGAAAGTCGTCGGGCAGGTCAACAACATTGCGGTCAAACTCGTCAAGTTTCAGGGCGAATTCGTCTGGCATCATCACGAACTCGAGGATGAGATGTTTTACGTGATCTCTGGCGAGTTCGACATGGCGTTCCGGGACCGCACGGTTCACCTTGAACAGGGCGAGTTCATCATCGTGCCCAAAGGTGTCGAGCACCGGCCTGTCGCGGCGAATGAGGTCTGCATCATGTTGATCGAACCTGATTCTGTTGTGAATACTGGTAACGTGGTGGATGAACGCACGGTTGCGAACCTGCCATCGATCTGATGAACGAGTCAAGGCTCGAGAGGAGGGATGTTGAATGGCCAATCCAGCGGCACAGAAGGTGAGCTTGCAGGTTTACGATTGCACGTTGCGTGATGGCACGCAGGGCGAGGGCTTCAACCTCTCGCTCGAGGATAAATTGGCGATTGCGCAGGCATTGGACGATTTTGGTGTGACGTACATTGAGGGCGGTTGGCCCGGAAGCAATCCGAAGGACGCACGTTTTTTCGAGGCGATGAAAGACGTGCCGCTCAAACACGCGAAACTCGCAGCGTTCTCGTTCACGCGACAAAAAGGCTACACGCTCGAGAACGATCCAAACCTGAAAATCTTGCTCGAGGCTGGAACGCCGGTTGTGACTTTCGTGGCGAAAGCTTGGGATCGTCACGTGATCGAGGCGTTGGGCATCACACTCGAGCAGAATTTAGAGGCGATTGGCGACACGATCACGTATTTCAAATCACTCGGACGCGAAATTGTGTTCGATGCTGAACTGTACTTCGCCGGTCATCGCGGCAATCCAGAATATGCGCAGGCGGTGCTCGAGACGGCGGTATCGGCAGGTGCGGATTGCTTGGTCTTGTGCGACACGCTCGGAGATGTGCTGCCCGAAGAGGTCGAGGAGCGCGTCAAAGCCGTGCTCGAGTTGGGCGTACCGGTTGGTATTCATACGCACAACGACATGGAAATGGCGATCAGCAATGCGCTGGTGGCGGTGCGGGCAGGCGCGGTGCAGATTCAAGGCACGATCAACGGGGTCGGCGAACGCACCGGAAACATGAACCTGATCTCGTTCATCGCGCTCGCACAGGCCAAACTCGGTTACGACTGCGTGCCTGGGGTTGCGAAACTGACCGAACTCTCGAGGTTCGTCGATGCGAGGGCCAACCGCACGCCGCGCAATGAGCAACCGTTTGTGGGCGTTTCGGCGTTTGCGCACAAGGGCGGAATGCACGCCAGCGCCGTGGGCCGGGACCCAACCCTGTACGAGCACATGGAGCCAGGAACGGTCGGCAACTCGAGGCGCATACTGATCTCGGACCTCGCGGGCCGCAGCAATTTGGTGGCGACGGCGGCGACCTACGGCATTCAAATCGAAGGCAA
>JANOWZ010000781.1:0-3802 GCA_031418155.1 Deinococcales bacterium | reverse complement strand
GAACTCGGATCTGATTCGCTCGAGGGTGTCGGGCCAGACCTGCACGGTTTGTACGTTGGAAACGAGGGCTTGTTTGGTGTGGTGCTCGAGGTGACGTTGCGACTCTTGCCGAAACCCGAACGCTATCGCACGGTGCTCGCCGCGTATGACAGCCTCGAGCGGGCCGGTGATGCGGTCGCTCAAGTCGTGGCGGGCGGCCTGCTGCCCGGAGCGATGGAGATCATGGACCGGTTGGCGATTCAAGCCGCCGAAGCCGCCGTTCATGCCGGTTATCCGCAGGATGCCGCCGCACTCTTGATCGTCGAACTCGAGGGTGAGGCATTGGCGGTTGAGGCGGAGTTCGTGCAACTCGAGCAGGTGATTCGGGATTCTGGTGCATACGAGATTCGCGTGCCCGCAACGGAAGCAGAACGTTTGAACATTTGGAAGGGCCGCAAGAGTGCCTTCAGCGCCGTTGGACGGCTGAGCCCGGATTACATCGTGCAAGATGGTGTCGTGCCTCGCGGCAAACTTGGTCAGGCGTTGGCGAGTATTGAGGCGATGTCACTCGAGACGGGCATTCGCGTGGCGAACGTCTTTCACGCGGGCGATGGGAATTTGCACCCGTTGATTTTGTTCGATGGGCGAATCCCCGGTGCACTCGAGGCGGCGGAATCTCTGGCCGGACGAATCCTGAAAATGTGCGTGCAACTCGGCGGCAGCATCACCGGTGAACACGGCATCGGCGTGGAAAAACGCGAGTACATGCCAGAGATGTTCTCGAGCATCGATCTCGAGGTGATGCACGCGATCAGTGAGGCGATTGATCCACGTGGGCTGTCCAATCCAGGAAAAATGTTTCCGACCGGTGAGGCTCCAAGTTTGCACACGAACGGACCGCACCCGCTGGAGGTGGCGGGTGTGATCTCGAGGGAATAATCGGGAGAAAACAGCTGAGACAGGACGATCTAGACTTTCAGCAACAACCTGGCGATGCTGAAAAAAATCAGTAGACCGGTCGCATCCATCAAGGTCGCCAGGAACGGGCTCGAGGTCAGGGCGGGATCGATCTTGAGTTTGTGAAAACCAATCGGCAAGAGCGCCCCGATCAGGTTGGCGACGATGACAATCGCAAACACCGATAAGGCGATGGTGAAAGCAAAACCGTATCCCGCCTGCCCGTTCAGCAATCGAACTCGGACAAAAGCGAATGCTGCCAACGCCACGCCGAGCATCACACCGGTCGCCAATTCTTTGAGCAGAATCTTCAGCGCGTCCCGGCCTCTAACCTGACCAAGCGAAAGGGCACGAATGATCAGCACCGCAGATTGCGAACCCGTATTTCCACCCATCCCAATCAATGCTGCCGTGTACAAGCCAAGAATCGCTTGGGACTTGAGCAGATCGAGGTTGGCGTTGTTGACACTGACGGTCAAAAATTCAGAGATTGACAGACCAGCCAACCACAGCACGCGCTTGCGCCAGAGTGTGACCGGAGAAGTGCGCAAGTAATCAATCTCGGAGCCTTCCATCGCAGCGCCCTTGTAGATATCCTCGGTCGCCTCCTCCTCGAGCACGTCCACGATGTCATCAATCGTGACAATTCCCTTCAGGACTCCTTCGGCATCGACAATTGGCATCACGGCCAGGTCGTAATCGCGCATCAATCGGGCGACCTCTTCCTGATCGGTATCGACTCGGGCGTAAATCACTTCGCGCACCGCGAGCGAATCAATCCGGGCGAGGGCCGGGGCCGTGACCAGGCTCGAGAGTGCAATCACGCCGAGCAGTTGACCGGTGTTGTTGACCAAGAACAGGTTTGAGACGGTTTCGGCATGATCGGCGGCGTGACGCAGAAAACTGATCGCTTGCGCCACAGAAATGCCTTCGCGCAACGCGACGTACTCTGGGGTCATGATGCCACCGGCATCATCGTCCGGGTACTGCTCGAGGTCCAAGGCAGACTTGGCGAGTGTCTGCGGCAGGCTCGAGAGCAGGTGCTTGCGGACTTCGGAATCGGCGCTCAGTTCACCGAGGATATCGGCGATTTCGTCCGGGCCGAAGTACGCTCCCATCAGGCGCAGGCGGTCGGCGGGCAGGTCAGACAGGTAATTTGCTTGCGCCACGAGCGGCAAGTCCGTGTAGGCGCTCACGGCGCGTTCCACGGGCATCAAGCGCAAGAACTCGAGGCGTTCCTCGCGGGTTGCCTCCTCGAAGGCGGCATCAACGACCGTCTCCTGCTGGTTGCGCAGCAGGCCCTTAAACTCGTCGCGCCGTCCTTCACGCAAAACCTCGAGCAACTCGCGTGGCTCGAGCACGGCTTCGGTTTGAATCATGGTTCACCGCCTGACACTTTTTCAGATTCTCGAGCAAGATTTGGCTCGAGCGTGGGTGTTGGTCAGGGGCGTTCTGTGCTCAACTTCTGGTCGAGGCAGCACGAACCCCTGAGTAACTTAACGGTTCAGGTTCTAAACAAGGTTCCATACCACCTCCAAACGGACGGCCCGAACAGAAAACTTCTCGAGCCCCGGTGACTAAACGCAGTCTCGAGAAGTTTAGGCTGGAGCGTTATTTGTGTCAACCACAAATGAACAGCAGAGAAAAGTAAGGTCAAACACTCGAGCCTGGTTTCTGCTGTTACTTTCCGCTTTCGTCTTTCCTCTGCCCTTCAATGTCCAAGAATTTGCGACAAGAACAATTTCGCTCGATCCGACTTCGGGTTGTTGTAAAAGTCTTCCGGTGTGGCTTCCTCGATCACCTGACCACGATCAAAGAAAATGATCCGATCTGCGACCTCTCGAGCAAAGCCCATCTCGTGCGTCACGCAAACCATCGTCATGCCGGATCGGGCGAGTTCTTTCATGACCTCGAGCACTTCGGCAATCATTTCTGGATCGAGAGCGCTGGTCGGTTCATCGAAGAGCATGATCTTGGGTTCCATCGCCAAGGCTCGAGCGATGGCGACACGTTGTTGCTGCCCACCAGAAAGTTGGCCTGGAAATTTGTTCGCCTGTTCTGGAATGCCAACGCGCTCGAGCAGGTCCATACCGATTTTTTCGGCCTCGGTTTTAGAAATTTTCTTGACCCTCATTGGTCCAAGCGTGATGTTCTGCAAGACCGAAAGGTGCGGGAACAGGTTGAAACTCTGGAAGACCATGCCAACGTTTTTGCGCACCTCATCGATGTTTCGCACATCGTTGGTCAGTTCGGTGCTATCGATCATGATGCGACCAGACTGGTGTTCCTCGAGCCGATTCAGGCAACGAATGAACGTGCTTTTGCCCGAACCGGATGGCCCGATGACGACGACAACCTCTTGCTTTTTAACCCGTACATTCACATCCGTCAGCGCGTGAAACGTGCCATAAAACTTGTTCAAATTTTCCGTAACGATGATGTCTGGGTTGGCGCTTAAATCTCGAGCGGCTGCGGTCATGGGTGGCTCCTTCAAAATCAGATCTGTGTGTTGAGCTTAACGGCTGGTGTTGAGTTGGCGCTCGAGGTTTCTGGCCCCGCTCGAGATGGCGTAGGAGAAGATGAAGTAGATCACGCTGATGGTAAAGGCCAGTTCGTTGCTGCGGCCAATCCAATCGGGGTTGGCGCGGATGGTTTCGGAAATGCCGGTCAGGTCTTTGAGGCCGATGATCGTGACCAGACTGGTGTCTTTCAGGAGGGCGATAAATTGACCAGTCAGCACTGGCAACACAGCCTTCAACGCCTGGGGCAAAACGACCAACATCAGTGTTTGCGTACCGGTCAAACCGATGGCTCGAGCCGCTTCGACTTGACCTTTGGGCAGGCTTTGCAATCCACCACGAACGTT
>JANOWZ010000780.1:0-7558 GCA_031418155.1 Deinococcales bacterium | reverse complement strand
GGATGTTTTTCCATCTGTGTTAACAGAATAGCATATGAAGAGATGGAATTCCATCTCTTCATATCAGTTTACGAAAATGCCATCAAAACAGCGGATCACTCGCGCAAATGATCCGTCACTTAACAAGATTTGGATCGAATTGTCTCAAGATCAGAACCTTGGCACGTCTTTCACCCCTGGAATCCCGTACCCTTCTGGCACGCTCAGCCAGGTCGTGTCCACCCTCGAGTTCAAGTGAACCACCGGCATCGGTACGGGAACCAGAACCGGTACGGGAGGCCAGGTTTCTGATAGGCAAGACCGCCAGAAGATTGGCACTCGAGGACTGACCTCAGTGATGAAACTTGATTGCAACCCCAGAAAGACCGTGTGACCCACGCCCGAGTATTCGTACTGTGTGGCCGCACCGCTCGAGCCTCTGGGTTGTGGACCTTGGAACAGATCTGCCCATTGCAACGGTCTCGAGAAAATACCCTCGCGTTTGGCAAGGTTTCGTTTGAGTTCCTCGAGATGCGCCAATCCCGGTTCACCCTCCCGGTCTGATTCGAGTGGCAGTTTACGGATCGTCTCTTGAAGCCTCGAGAATGCCGCCCCACCCAATAAACTCCCGATCTGATTCAGGAACGGATACCGCAAGAGCATGTACGGCAAGCCACGCAAATCTTTCCCCTGGGCCTCGAGCCCCAAATCCAGATACTGCTGCGGGTTCGGCGTACTGATGATCGGTTGAAGAATCAACCCGCTCGAGTTTCCGGGCAGCACCGGATAAACACCATCCCACCACAACGCCAATGGCGCATTCTTGGCAATCGCCTCGAGCACGTCCTGCCAATACTCTGGGTAGTAATACAGCAGCGCGTGCGTGTACGCCCGCCGGTACGATTCTGCCACCTTGTCCCAAAAGGTGAACGAATCCATCAACGAACAGATTGTTGGAATGTACAAAAACCAGTCCGGGTTGATGCCATCGCAGAATTCGCTCGAGGGAAAATTCGTCAGAAGTTGCCGATCCCAAATGCCACGGTACAGGTCAAAGTTCGTCAAGCCAATCGTGCAATTCAGAAGCTTCGAGCCCTGCCCACCGAGTTCGGTTTGCACCCGCCAGTAGACTCGAGCATCGTAACGGTCCCAGGCTTCGGACAGGGCACGCTCGAGCTTGTCCGCCACGATTACGGGCATGAATGGAATGCTCCACTCGTAAGGTTGGCAGCGTTGGTAATTCTGGCGTTTGCACTGCTCGAGACGGACATCGTGCAAGACCTCGACAAAACCGCTCGGCAATCGTCTCGGATCGCCTCGAGTCACAATATTCAGGGCGGCATCGGGCTCGATGTAGGAGACGCGCCCGACCACTTGGGCGGACGCGCTCGAGAACAGCATCAAGATCAACAGGACAAAGTGTTTCACGGGATCACAGCCTCGACGACGTAGACGTTCTCGGAACCGATCTCGCGCACGCTCCACTGCAATTTAAACGGGCCGGGTTCGGCTTTGATGCGAATGAACCCAGATTGTGCCTCGCCAGGATTCAAGAGTGATTGTCCGCCGGGGCGTTCGATGCGAAACTCGAGCGGTTCACCATCACGCAAGACTCGAAGGCGTTGATCAGAGACACCGATCTTTTTCTCACCGTGATTCTCGAGCGTGTAGGCGAGCTTGACCTCATCCCCTGTCGTTGAGAATTTGGCAACCTTCCAGGTCAACCAGTTCGGTGAAACGAGTGACGCCGCTGGACCGGGTTCGTTCACAGTTGGCTCGAGGTTCGGGCTTTCAACTTCACTCGAGGTGCTCGGATTTGCGAGGCTCGAGTTTGGCGATGAGGCGGGACTTGCTGGACGTTCGCGCTGCTTGATCTCGTAGAAATGCAACCCCGCACCTTTGAGGACTTTCACGGCAAAGAAATGCCACTTGCCATCGACCAGCACCGAGAGGTCCGTGTCAGTCTTATCGGTCATCGCGTACAAGAGAACATCGTTGCCTTTCGGTACGGCCTTGAGCAAATCCGAGCGTCTCGAGAAGGCAAACGTCACCTCGTCAAAGAAACGAAGGATGGTGTGCGAATCTGGGTCGATGCTGATCTTGCCCTGCTTGACCTGCACATCCTCGGCGATAAAGGTTGTGGTGATGTTCGGGCCGAGCGTTTGCGCGATGCTCGGGGGTAGGCTCGAGGCGATCAGGCTGAGGGTGATGGCAATGGCGAGCGTGGTTTTGAATAGGACGGGTTTGAACATGGGTGGTTCCTCCGAAGTTCATCGTCCTTGCCGACCGAGATAGATAGAAGAAACCCCGAGCAAATCCAAAAGGATTCGTTCGGGGTTCCTCGAAACTCGAGACGGGGAGGGCCTCGAGATTTCGAGTGGAAACCGTGGGGGAGGTTTCCAGGGGAGGGGGCCACGATTGGGGTCGAATCAACCGTGGCTGAGATCAGTACACTTGCCGACCGAAGTGAGCGTTAATGATAAGCGTTACGACCAATTTGCCGCCAATATTTGGGCTGGGGGCACACGTCTTCCGTTTCATAAGCACTGCCGAATCCGTGCTCGACCTCGGCACAAATTGCGCTGTTGGCTTTAACAAAGGCGATCCAAGCACCAATTCGTTTTGAGGAAATGTTCATCTCGAGCAGGGTATGAACCAAAGCTCTAGCGGTACAAATTCGGTATCAGCGTTATAGGTGTGTTCACAGGGTATTCTTGTTGTGAACGAAACCATCAGGGATTTGAGCAGCAACCAATGCCAGAAATTGAAGAACTACCACAGGACCTTGTCAGGTACTCCAGAGCGGGGGATGTCTTTCACTACCGGTGGGCTGCCCGCCGATGCCTGCGATTGATTTACCCCAACACCACACTTCAGCAGTTCTTTGTTGAAGGTTCGCGGGAGCGACACCAAGCAGGCGAGTATGTCATAGATGTTTCGGAGTATTCGCGCCAAAGTGATCAAGAGCTGGTGTCGTACTTTCAGTTGAAACATTCAACCAAACGGTTGGATCAGCCTTTTCAGTTGAGTGACCTGCAAGGCATGATCGAAGGCTTCGCTGCGCGATTTCGTGACCACAATACTGCTTCTGCAAATGGTCAGAAGATCGCGTTTGTGTTGATTACCAATCGCCCAGTTCATCAGAATGTCAAATCACGTATCCATACCCTTGCCGCTGGAAATCCAATTCCTCAACCATTTCAGAAGACTTTGAAAAAGTATTCGGGTCTCGACGGCGAATCACTCAAAGAATTTTGTTCCGCGCTTGAATTCGTGGATGGTGAGGGTAATTATGCTGTTCAGCATCATAAGTTGCACGCCGAAATAGCCAGAATCAGCGCCGATCAAGTTGATTTGGCTGAGGTAGACAAAATTGTTTCACTTGTCCAGAACAAAGTCATGCCTGACGCTGATGGCGAGATCAAGCGTGAAGAAATTTTGCAGCGTTTTGGTTGTACTTCTTACCAAGACTTGTTTCCTGCACCTGCGGAGATTCAGGAGTCACCGAGCCTATTCCGCCGAGAGCAGCACGATGAACTGGTTCAGGCAATACTCTCATCCCCCAATCCAATTATCGTTCACGCAAGCGGTGGTGTTGGGAAGTCGGTCGTGGCTCTTCAACTTTCCCAGTCATTGCCGGATGGCTCTGTTGGCGTCTTGTATGACTGTTTTGGCTCTGGAAAATACCGAAGCCGAAGTGAATCAAGGCATCAGCATCGGGTGGCTTGCCTTCAGATAGCAAATGAATTGGCAACCAAGGGTCTGTGTGAACCATTGATCTCAGGCTCGAGCAATGATGCTTGGATGCGGGCATTGCTTCAACGCTTGAAGGCAGCCGCTGCGACCTTGCGTAAAGTACAACCTGACGCAGTTTTGACAGTATTCATTGATGCGGCTGACAACGCAGAAATGGCAGCCAATGAGTTCAGCGAGGCTTGCTTCGTCCATGAACTACTGCGGGAAGACGTGCCGGAGGGCTGTCGAATTGTTGCTTTGTGCCGCACTGAGCGACGGGACTTATTGCAACCCAACAGCACTGTCCAACAAATCGAGTTGCGATCCTTCAGCGAATCGGAATCTTTACGGCACTTGCAAACCCACTTTGCTAACGCGACAGCACAGGAGGGCCAAGAATTCCACCGTCTTTCGAGCAAGAACCCTCGAGTGCAAGCCAATGCCCTTGGCATTCGCGGAGACGAGGTCACGGTTGAGTCGCTGCTGGCCAGCCTTGGACCGTCACCAACCACGGTGGACCATCAGATTGAGAAACAGCTTGAGTCTGCGGTTGATTCGGTGCGAGACCGCTTGCCCGCCCAGCACCAAGACCAAATTGAAGCCATTTGCCGTGGGTTGGCCAACCTGCCACCATTCATTCCCATTCAGGTACTGGCCAAAGCCGCAGGCGTGGAGCCTGACCTGATCTCGAGCTTCACAAGTGATCTGGGACGACCTCTGTACCTTTCGGAAAGCAGTGTGCATTTTCGAGACGAGCCGACAGAAACCTGGTTCCGTCAACGGTTTTCAGCCTCGCCTGATGTCATTGGGCAGTACGCCACTCGTCTCAAGCCTTGGGCAGAAGACATTCCCTACGTGGCTGCTGTTTTGCCCTCGCTCTTGCTTCAGGCTGGACAGTACGATGAGCTGATACAGTTGGCGCTGTCTGATGCATCGTTGCCAACCGACAAGCCGATTGATGCTCGAAACATTCGCGTCTACCGGCTTCAATTTGCTCTCAAGGCAGCATTGCAACGGGGACACTATAAGGATGCAGCGAAACTGGCATTTCGTGCAGGTGAGGAGACGGCTGGGAAGGAACGAGAACTCAAGCTTTTGACTGAGAACCTCGATTTGATCGCGCCTTTACAGTCGTCTGAGCGGGTTCAGGAATTGGCTTTTCGCAGAATGCTGCGTGGTGGTTGGGCTGGGTCGGAGAATGTCTACTCTGCTTCATTGCTCTCGTATGTCAAGGAATTTCAAGGTGACTCGAGAAGCTTCAGGCGGTCGGGGCGCGAGTGGTTGAATCTGTACTTCGAGGAACGCGAACAAAAAAATAGAAAGAATCCGCACGCCAATGAAGATGCCCTACAAATTCGAGATATTGGTGAAATGGCCACCACCGTTTTGAATCTCGATAGCACTGAAGCGGTAGTGGATTTCATCGCAATTTGGAAACCGCCCTCGGCTATCTTTGAAACAACGACGTTTCTTGTACGGCGCTTGGTTGATGCGGGACGATTTGAGGTCATCGAGGAGATTGCTCGAGCAGGCTGTGACTCTCCGTACATCATTTTGGCGATCTGCAATGAACTCGCCAGAGTGGGTAAGCATCCGAAAGTCGAAGTGCTGCGCAGTTGCTTGATTGCATTGATTGATGACCCTTCCATCAGTCCAATTCCCAAGTCTGGAGGGTTAAACAACCAGCGGGAAAACTTCCAATCAGCCGGTCTTTCCCTGGCTGAATCGTGTGCAGCCTCAGGGTTGGCCAAAGACCATATCCTGCAAATGCTCGAGGCGCGTTTCGAAAAGAGGATCACACCTTATATCGCCAGTTGGCATTCGCTTGATGAACTTCAGGCATTTCTGAGGTTCCTGGCAATCAAAGCCGTGCTCGAACAGAACCTTCAACCTGACTTACAACAATGGCTTCCAGCAGAGTGGATTGCAGAGAAATTGGGTTACGAGCAGAAGGAAAAGAGAGAAGAGTTTGAAGAGGTTTTTGCCTGTCTTTTCCCGTGGTTTCTGGCTCGAGCACAGATCATTGTTGATCACATGAACAATTCGGAAACGCTTCTAAAACACACTGAATCCCAATCGAAACAAAGCTATCGAGTGGGAATGCGGTTGGATCGACAACTGCCGTTTGAAGTGGCTCGCCTTCGATTTGAATGTTGGGTGTTTGCCCGTCTGACGGCTGGACCTGGCGAGGACTTTGCTCGAAGTTTGCTCGAAGGTAAATACCGCCTGAGGTTCAGTGATCAACTCAATGCTGTCAGGGCTGCTCACCGTCTCGAGCACTTCAAGGATATCAGGATGCCCCTTGAACAGGCTTGCCGCGACACTGTGAAGCACTCCACTGAAGAGACGCCAGATGAACTGGCAGGTCACTACATTCGGTTGGCTCAAGCAGTGCTGGCTACAGATCACGGAGATGCAGCGGCATATTTTGATCGCGCCATTGAAGCTGTCTGGACTTGATAGACTTTTGTCCACCATGAGAACAGACTCTAACCAGGAGTTTGACCATGCCAAAAAAACAGCAACGCACGTTCACCAAAGAATTCAAAGTCCAAGCCGTCAGCCTCGCCACGCAACCAGGCAACACCATCAGTCAAATCGCTCGAGACCTTGGAATCGGTAGCCAAACCCTTGGTCGTTGGATCACTCAGGCCAGTCAGACGGATCGCCCTGCTTTCACCGGTCGTGGTGTGCAAGCCCTGACTGAACAAGAAAAACGCATCAAAGATCTCGAACGAGAAAACGCGATTCTGCGTCAGGAACGTGAGATTGTCTTGACCCCAAACCAGCACCTTCGGGCTTGGGTCGCTTAAAAGCTGCGGCGAAGTTCTTCTTGACCCCCACAGCAGCACCTTCGGGCTTGGGTCGCTTCATGAAAGAAACGAAATGAAATACGTCTTCATTCAGGAAAATCGTAAGAACTTCGCACTCCACATCATGACTCGAGTCCTGTCCGTAACCAACACCGGCTATCTGACCTGGAAACGCCGAGGCCCGAGTGCGCGGAAACAAGAAGACGACGTGCTGCGCGAGGCGATCCTGCCCGAAGGTGCATGGTTAGGATCAAGAGGAAATCAAAGTTATTCACGCAAACAGCAAACGTACTTACGGTGCTCCGAGGATCAAAAGCTCACTCGCAGACAAAGGCAAAACGGTCAGTCGTAAACGAACGAACCGACTGATGCGAGAGGCTGGGTGCGAAACCAAGTACCGACACCAATTCGTGCACACCACGAACAGCAAGCACTCGAGCGCTATCGCTGAGAATAAGCTCAACCGCGAATTTCAGGCGGACAAACCGAATCAGAAATGGGTGACCGACATCACATATTTGCATACCAGCGAAGGGTGGTTGTTCCTGGCCGTAGTCATGGATTTATTCTCAAGGATGATTGTTGGTTGGGCTTTTGCGCATACCCTCGAGACGAAACTGGTGTTGGACGCGCTGGGAATGGCTCGAGCACATCGCAAACCAGACGCGGTAACTGGGCTGTTGCACCATTCAGATCGCGGATCGCAGTACGCGAGTGGCGAGTATCGCAAAGCGCTGAATGAACTAAAAGCCACGTGCAGCATGAGTCGAAAGGGGAACTGCTGGGATAACGCCGTGATGGAGAGCTTCTTTTCGACATCGTGTGACACACGTGGGACGTGATGAAACTCGAGTTGGATTTGGACAAGATGATCGGTGATCGAGCGTTCACACGAACGACAGTGTTTTCGTGGATCGAGGGTTGGTACAACCGTGTTCGTAAGCACTCGAGCCTGGGCTATTTGAGTCCAGCGCAGTTCGAGGCGAAGCTTCTCAACTGATCTCCATGTAGACAAAACTATTGCAATCCCA